>JBBQKO010000001.1:0-56348 GCA_038327005.1 Chitinophagales bacterium
ACATACTGAACATATACAGAACAAGAATTGTAAAATCGATCATATAGCCCAATAGTCGTTTATGAAATGCGGCAATTTCAAACTCAATGTCGATATTAAAGGGGGTAGAAATCTGGATTTCAGGCATAGTACAAATTAGGTGATTATTATTAAAAGTATCAATTTTTTGGGTGCATCCCAAATCCAATAGCTATCTGATTTCACATGCACCCTTTTTTTAGTGTCTTCTTAATTACCGGTAAGCCTATTAATCTTTGATAGCATCTTTACAACAAAAGGCATCTAAAAAATGTTTGGTTACCATCAGTTGGGTTGCGACGATTATAAAAACAACCTTTTTTGCAACATCAAAATTTCTAATTATACAATCGCATTTTTTGCGAACAAAATTTGCTACTTTTAACAAATGCGTGAAGGAATGTTCATTAAAAAAAATGTTGATAAATGGAATCAGTATCAGCATAATCCAACCAACGACCCCGATGAAACTGCAGAACGTTTTATTACGCTGGTGGATGATCTTTCTTATGCAAAAACATTTTACCCCCGCAGTAAAGTAACCCGCTGGATCAACAGCATTGCCGCCAATATTTACCAAAGCATTTATAAAAATAAAAAGGAAAAATATTCCCGGGTATTTACTTTTTGGAAGTACGAATTGCCTTTGTTGTTTAAAAAATACCATCGGTTATTACTGTTCACCTTTTTATTATTTTCATTGTTTGTAGCCATTGGCGTTTTTAGTTCGGTAAAGGATGAAAGCTTTATCCGGGGCGTGTTGGGAGACCGATATGTAGACATGACAGAAGACAATATTGCAAAAGGGGATCCTTTCGGTGTGTACAAAAGCGATAATCCATTTACCATGTTTGTACAGATTGCCATGAATAATACGTTTGTTTCATTGTTGATGGTTATGGGGGGCATATTGGTGGGATTTGGGACTATTTATGCCATGTGGCAAAATGGATTGATGCTGGGGTGTTTTCAATATATGTTCTTTGCTAAAGGGTTGGGATTGCAATCAATATTGGTGATTTGGGTACATGGCACTTTGGAGATACTTTCTATTGTTATAGCCGCAACCGCAGGCCTGGTAATTACCCAGGGCATTCTTTTTCCGGGTACTTTTTCGAGGATAGATTCTCTTAAACATGGGGTAAAAGATGCGTTGAAAATAATGATCGTACTGGTGCCGGTTTTTATTCTGGCCTCTTTTTTTGAAAGCTATGTTACCCATTTAATGAGTAATACATTTGATGCCCATAAAAACAGTGGACTACCGGTGTGGGGTAGTGTCGTCATTCTATCTAGTTCCCTTTTATTTATTGTGTGGTATTTTGTTATTTATCCAATCCGCTTACACAAAAATGGTTACCAAATTCAAAAGGATGGGGTACTAAAAATACCGGTAACTACAGTATGATTTTTTACAGAACCGTCATATCAATCCTTGCAATATTGTGTTGTTCATTTTGTGCCGTGGCGCAAGATAACAATTACGTGTACCAGGATACTGCCATTTTGCAAAAAGATTCAATAGAGGCTGCTACCAGAGCCATCGAATTGGCACGGGAAGACGCGGGCACTGCTGACTTAGCCGAAACAGATGATTATGATGACTATCTTGCTGATACCCTACTAAAGAACAATCAACTCTCCATTGATCCGGATTCTATCCAGACTTTAAGAAATTCCAGGTCGTTTGCTTATTCAAAAAATCTGGATTCATTGCTACTGGCTTACCAACAGGCACATGAAAAGGAGGAGGACCAGCCCAAAAGCAGGTCTTTACTGGAACGTTTTTTTTCATCAGAACTAACCAAATATTTTTTCTGGATGCTGGCTGCAGTTTTTGTTGCATTCGTTCTTTATAAGTTATTTTTTACAGAAGGATTTTTTCAACGCTCTTATGCTAAATCCAATGTTACACCGCTGGAAGATGAATCCAATGAGTTATCCAAAACTGCTGACTATGCAAAACTGGTAGCCCTTGCAGTTAGCAAAGGCGATTATCGCCTGGCAGTTCGATATCATTATCTTCAAACGCTTCAAAAACTTTCCTTAAAAGGATTGATACAGTTTGCGTCGGATAAAACCAATTATGAATATGTTAGAGAATTGTCGGGCAAATCATTCAAAAATGATTTTGCAGCATTAACCCTTAATTACGAATATGTATGGTATGGCGAGTTTGAAGTAGACGAGATGATTTTTAATACCATTCAAAATAAATTCAATCAGTTTAACAACGAGGTATAATAGCTTGATAAAAAAGATTACATATTGTATTTGCATTGTACTTGCTACTGTACTTTTCGAATCCTGCGGGTTCGGAAAAGAGGAGCTTCCACCGTTGAATGAAACCTACAGCCAGAAAGATAAAAATCCCTTTGGAGCATTTGTTTTGCATGAGCAGTTGCAGCATTTGTATTATCACAACAACCTGCGTCCTGTTAAAAGCAATTTTGAAACCACCTGGCAAACTATTTCAGATACCGCCTCTGTTTACATCAATATCAGCAAGCATCTTTCTTTATCAGCAGCCGATATTACAGCGATGCTTGCTTATGTTGACAATGGGAATAGCCTCTTTATATCCAGCAATTTTATTGACGAACATTTACTGGATACGCTGGGGTGCGAAGTACTAACCAATCATTACCGCCAATCTTTTGGTGAAATGAAAAAGACTTCGGTAAATCTAAGCAGCCAGGTTTACAATGATTCTGCTGCCTATCAATATTTTTATGTTCCGTTTTACAATCATTTTACAAAAAGGGATACACTTTATTCCAGGGGGCTGGGCAGCAATTCATGGGGTACAAATTATATAGTGGTATTTTATGGCAAAGGCCGTTTTTATCTTCATACTGATCCGAGGGCCTTGAGTAATTATTTTTTATTGCAAAAAGATAACTACAAATATTTTCAGCAGGTATTTTCGTTTACGCCCGACATACCTCAACATGTTTATTGGGATGATTATTATAATAGAAAAAATCACCCAAAAGATCAAGCCGGGAATAAAACCGGGCTTGCTGTTTTATTGAAATACCCTGCCATGGCCTGGGCTTTCTGGCTGCTGATGTTATTGTTTGGTTTGTACATCCTGTTTGGTGGTAAGCGCAGACAGCGGATTATAGACCCCATTGCTCCCAATGCCAATACCACAGTGGCTTTTACAGAAACAATCGGTCGTCTTTACCTGCAGCAAAAAGACAATCACAATATTGCCAACAAACTGATTACCTATTTGCTGGAGCATATCCGCAATCAATATTTCTTGAACACCAGTCAAATCAATGATGAGTTTATCAGTGCCCTTAGCCGTAAAAGTAACAATTCGAAAGAAGGTACCGAGAGGCTGTTTAAACGAATCAATACCATACACCAGTCTATGGAAGTAAGTGATCAGCAGTTGTTATTATTGAATCAGCAAATTGAAAATTTTTATAAAAATCAACTATAATGGAAGAAAGTATTTTTCAGCAGCGCATCGATCTTTCCGGACTTAACCATAGTATGGATAGCATAAGAAGCGAAATTGGTAAAGTGATTATTGGTCAGCATAAAATGCTCGACCTGTTAATGATTGGTTTGTTATGCGATGGACATATTTTAATTGAAGGTGTACCCGGTGTTGCAAAAACGTTAACTGCCAAGCTCATGGCAAAGGTGATTGATGTAGATTTTTCGAGGATTCAATTTACACCCGATCTAATGCCGAGCGATGTGGTGGGCACATCTGTTTTTAATCCCAAGGAAGGCGATTTTTATTTTAAGCCCGGACCTGTTTTCAGCAATATCATTTTGATTGACGAGATAAACCGTGCGCCTGCAAAAACCCAGGCCGCCTTGTTTGAGGTGATGGAGGAACGGCAGGTAACCGTTGACGGTATTACGCATGAAATGCGTTTCCCCTTTATCATATTGGCAACGCAAAATCCGGTAGAGCAGGAGGGTACTTACCGCCTGCCGGAAGCTCAACTGGACCGTTTTATTTTTAAAATTGATGTTCAATATCCTTCACTTGAAGAAGAGATTGGTATACTCAATAACCAGCATGGACGCACGCAGGCACAGTTACTATACGAAGTAGTTAAGATTATATCGCCCATGGATATTAATAATTTCAGGTCCACAATTCAGTCGGTGATCATTGAACCAAGGCTGGTAGAATACATTGCTAAAATTGTGATAGAAACCCGTAATAATCCCGCTTTGTATTTGGGAGCTTCGCCGAGGGCTTCACTGGCAATACTAAGGGCGTCAAAAGCCAATGCAGCCATCAAGGGACGTGATTTTGTTACACCTGAAGATATTAAGGAGATGGCCACGCCGGTGCTAAGGCATCGCATCATTCTTACTCCCGAAAAGGAGATGGAAGGCATTTCACCAGATGAATTGATTGATAGTATTTTGAAAGCGATTGAAGTGCCGAGGTAAAGAAACGGTACACTAAATGACACAAAGGAAAGGCCCCTTAATCCCCTAAGGGGAAAAGCCCCCTAAATCCCCCGAAGGGGAAAAGCCCCCTAAATCCCCCGAAGGGGGACTTTGAAAGACTCCGATGAAGCAGGTCTTTTGTGGAATAGTGGGAAATGATAATTTTAAAAATGGAACTGATTCAATGAAGATAAAAGAAACATCAAATTCGCAGACACCAAAATTCCTCCTTGGGGGATTGAGGGGGCTCTATTTACCCAACCGGTTTTACCTGCTGTTGGGGATTTGTATTGTTTTATTTATCACCGCTTTTTTTGTGCCTGCCTTATTGATACTTCCAACAACGCTTGTTTATTTGTTGCTGGCATTAATGATAGCAGATTATATTTTTCTTTTCTTGCTGAGTAAGCCACCGCTGGCAAACAGAATTACGGCAGAGCGCTTTAGTAATGGTGACGAAAATAAAGTAATGTTACAGGTTACCAATACCATGCGTTTTGAAGTGGAGATGGAAATCATAGACGAATTACCAGTGCAATTTCAAAAGCGGGACCTTGTTTTTAAACATCGGTTTAAACCCGGACAGGTAAAAAAAATCGGCTATAGTTTGCGGCCTGCCGAAAGAGGTGAATATTATTTCGGTGACATTATTTTATACACGAGATCTATGCTTGGGCTGGTGATGCAACGGCACAATGTGGATGCGGCAGCAACCGTATCTGTATTTCCGTCTTTTATGCAATTACGCAAATATGAATTGCTTTCTCAAACAACGATACAATCGGAGCATGGCAATAAACGGATGCGCAAGATTGGCCACAGCATGGAGTTTGAGCAGATAAAGGAATATGTAAGGGGCGATGATATCCGCACCATTAACTGGAAAGCTACCGCACGAAAGTCATCGCTGATGGTAAACAATTACACCGATGAAAAAAGCCAGCAGGTGTATTGCATCATTGATAAAGGGCGTTTGATGAAAATGCCTTTTTCCAACCTGAGTCTGCTGGATTATGCCATTAACAGCACCCTTGTTTTGAGCAATGTTTGTTTGCAAAAACAAGATCGGGTAGGGCTGATTACTTTTGATAATAAAATGGGCACCATGCTGGCGGCTGACAGAAAGCCGATACAGCAGGCGAATATGTTGCAGCTATTGTACAACCAGGAAACTTCCTTTTTAGAAAGTGATTATGAGATGCTCTACATGCAATTAAGGGCCAGAATCAAGCAACGAAGTTTAATGATTTTGTTTACCAATTTTGAATCGGTATCTGGTTTAAAACGTCAGTTGAATTTTTTACGATCTATTGCAAAGCACCATTTGTTGATGGTGGTATTTTTCGAAAATACAGAGCTTAAACAACTGTCGTCTATTGAAGCCGCCAACCTGGAAGAAGTATATGCTAAAACAATTGCTGAAAAATTTGCCTACGAAAAAAGACTCATTGTAAAAGAACTCTCCAAATATGGAATACTTTCCATTTTAACAGCACCCGAAAATCTCACCATCAACGCCATTAACAAATACCTTGAGTTAAAGGCGCGGCAGGCTATTTAGTTGATGGTTGATGGTTGATGGTTGATGGTTTGTGAGTTTGATGAGGTTATGCTGTTGGTTAGTTGTAAAAATTAATTGTTGCATCTTCGTTTTTATCCAAGTCAGATTTTCCAATTTAATTTGTTATCAATTATCAACGAACAAGTAACTATTAACAAACAGCGATCAACGAACCATCAACATTCAACCATCAACCTTTATTACCTTTACTAAAAAATAATTGTGGCTCGTAAACAGACCTATCATTCCAAACACATCAATCAATTAATTGCGGCGGGCGAGGCTCCGATAAAGAAGGAGCGTACCGAAAGAATCCCGATTGATCCTGCCATACAATTACCCTATGCGGAGGGCAAGGTGTTGCTAATAGATAAGCCGCTGCACTGGACATCGTTTGATGTGGTGCGAAAGATGAGGGGCATTTTGCAGATTAAAAAAATCGGACATTCGGGTACACTGGATCCGCTTGCAACTGGTCTGCTTATTGTTTGTACCGGTAAGTTTACCAAAAAGATAAACGAGTACATGGCGCAGGAAAAAGAATATACCGGTCATATTACTTTAGGTGCTGTTACACCCACCTACGATTTAGAGAGTTTACCTGTTGATGAAAAAGAATTTTCCTTTTTTACGGATGAAATGATATATGCTGCAGCGGCACAATTTACCGGTACCATTGACCAGTTTCCTCCCGTTTATTCGGCCATTAAAAAAGAAGGTGTGGCATTGTACGAACTTGCCCGAAGAGGAGTGGATGTAGAATTGGAGGCAAGAAAGATTACCATTCACCAATTTGAGATTACCAATATTGAATTACCAGTTGTAAGCTTTAAAGTAGTATGCTCCACCGGAACGTACATACGCAGTCTGGCAAATGATTTTGGCGCTGCATTGGGATGCGGTGGCTATTTAAGTAATTTAAGAAGAACGCGGATTGGAGTATTTGAAACTGCCGATGCGATGTCGATGGAGCAGTTTGAAGAAAGTATCAAACCCACCACCTGACAGTAGTTTATTTTGAGAATCAGGTTGACACTAAGTTCTTTAAAAGGTATTTAATTCAATAATATTTTTTAAATGGCTTTTTGAAATGATTTTAATCCTTGCTTTATAAATTTTACGCATTTGCTAATCGCCTGAAATTGTCATCTGTTGAATATTCGGGGACCAGTTTGCATAACTCGTCTTTAGTGATAGCTTTAAAAAGGATAACTCAACCCAATGGTAAAGTTGAAATTCTCATAGCGCCAAATTCGGTTTCTATAGATGGTTGAGCCCGGACTAATCGGGTCACCTTTTTTAAATAAATTGTTGAAAGTTATATTTGGTATCTGCCAGCCGTCATTTTTTGCAATATCGGGTCGTTTAAACCGAAAACCTAAATCAAACCTCAAAAGGAAATAATTAAAATCAAATCTAAAACCGGTGCCAGCGGTTACGCCTAACTGTTTGTACAAACGGTTGAAATTAAACTGCAGGGTATCGGTGCCGCCGCCAGGTCTGGTGTTCTTAAAATTCCATACATTGCCGGCATCCACAAAAAAAGCCCCTCTTAGTATCAGCGAGTTGGGGATGATTTGTGCAATATCATAGCGGTACTCTCCATTCAATTCCAACCTGATATCTCCGGTACGGTCATTTAAGGTACGTGAATTATAGGGTGCCAATGTCTTAGATCCGGGGCCAATTCCACGGATGGGCCAGCCTCTCATACTGTTTGCACCTCCTGAAAAATATTGCTTGAAAAAGGGGAGTGTGGTATCGCCTTTTCCTATTGGGATGCCCACACCTGCAGAGGAACGGAACGTGACGGATGATTTTGCTTTCTGCACGGTGTAAGTGTATTCTACATCCGTTTTTATAAACTGTCGGAGCAGGTTATTGAAAGTACTTAACCGGCCAAGCAGTAGCCCGGACTCTTCAATATTCCACCTGAAAAACCGTTGATGATTTAATTTTTTTGGATTGATATAAGTAGAAGTATATCCGTAGTTGAGTACCCCGATTACCAACGCCGTATTGAATGAATAGCGCAGGAAAGGGTTTAACGAAAGTGTTTTTTTAAAGCTATCGGATTGGTTATAGAGGTAGGAGTATTCAATATTTAAAAACTTAAAAAGATTTTTTCTGTTGGGATGTTTGACACTGGTAAATTCATTACCGAATGTGGCGGTGGCGGATAACTGGTTGAATAGATCAATTCTGTTGGTGAATGCTGGTATTAAATTAATGAAAGTATGTTGCGAAACCAGTTTCTTATTGGCGTAAAATAAATTGATTGGGCCCAGCAGCTTGGGAAAAGAAATGGTATTGGTATAACTCAATTCATTGGAGTTAATTTTCCTGTTCGACCCTCCCTGGGCATTTAAATTTAATTCAATCCCGGCCCGGATTGCATGGGTCATTTTGGTGCCGGTTCTGGCAACATTCCTGTTTTGTAAAGATACATTGGTAGAAAGCCCCAACAAGTTGCCTGCATTGGCAATACTGGCGCTGTTGGTATTGCTGTTGGCAGAATAACTTGCTTCAATACCTGCTTCAAATCCATATTTTTTGGCAGGCAATAATTGCACAATCATATTCACTTTTCCAAGGCTATCCTTTAATTCGTCTATTTGAATATTGGTATTTTGCCACACACCCAATTTCGAAAAATTACTGATCGTTTTTGCATAATTTTCCTGACTGTACACTTGTCCTTTCGCCATGGCCATGTTTCCAACCAGTAAACCGTTTTTTACAATTTTTTTGTGGTAACGAATAATAAAGCCACTTCTGGTAGTATCTGTATAGTAAGGGGCTTTATTGTTTACATCCTCCTGGGTAAAGTCGGGATAAATAACAATGGTGTTGATATAGTATTTTGTAAGCGACAATGAATCGGCAGCAGGGTTCAGTACCATGGCCAGTTTGATGGTGGGCTTGTCTCGTTTTTGATTGGCTTCCTCCAATAACAACAAACTTTCAAATGGATTGTCTGATACGTTTGTTAATGCAGCGATGGTAGAATCACCACGAAGTTTAAGATTATCAGAAGTGAATTTATAATATCCATTGTTTCTATACAATTCAACCAGCCTGCTCGTTTCGCCCAATATGTCGGCCTTTGTAACGGGATTTCCTTCTACTAAAAAAGATTTCGGCCTGGTGTCCAAAGCCAACTGCTGAAGCTCTGGTTGTTTTAATCGGTAACTCATGGTATCAATCACAGTAGGATTTCCCGCATCGATCATATACTTTACATACACCCGTTCCTGCTTTTCCCGTTTCACATATAACCAGCCAATTTTCAGGGCAGTGTATTTTACGGTATCCACTTTCACAGAATCTTTTGCCTGGTAATAACCAAGGTGCAGCAAAGAGCCTTTCATGTTTTTTGAAGAGATGGCCGTATAGGCGCTATCGTAAGCTGGTGGCTTTACAATTACATGCCGCAAAAAGAGAAAGTCACGTACGATCACTTTTGCGCTGTCATCTAATTGGCTATATAATTTTTGCTTCAGCGAATTTTTTTGATCTTTGGTAAATTTTCCCCCGGTTACCTCAATGGTATTGCTAAACAAAATGGGTTTATTTTTTTGGTACTCTTTTGGTACGGTGCAGGAAGAAAGTATGAGGGAAAAGAAAAGTAACTTTTTCAGATATTTCAACACGTTTATTTTATCAGTCACACTAAACAATATAAAAAAATTTAAGAAATTATGTTAAGCAAAACATATACCAAATATATCCAAAGTTTACACCATAAAAAATTCAGAGATGCCGAAAATGTTTTCATCGCCGAAGGTAGTAAAGTAGTGATGGAGTTATTGACTTCTTCCAAAATTGTTTGTGAACACATTTTGGGAAAAGCAGACTGGCTCAATGAACATGAACACGCCATCAGAAGCCATTACAAAGGCCCAATGGAAATAGTAGAAGATTTTGAGCTGGAAAAAATATCCGCCTTAAGTACGCCCAACCAGGTATTGGGCATTTTTAAAAAACTGAAACAAGGTTCCGTGAATGTGGCAGGGCAACTATCTCTTACATTGGATACCATACAGGATCCTGGTAACCTGGGCACCATCATCCGCACAGCAGACTGGTTTGGTGTTACCAACATCATTTGTTCAGATAACTGTGCGGATATTTACAATCCCAAAGTTGTGCAAAGCACGATGGGTAGCTTTGGAAGAGTAGAAGTGGTGTACACCAACCTGGTTGAATTTTTGAATCGAAATAGCAGTATTCCAATCTATGCAGCGGCACTCAACGGCAAAAGCGTGGATGAATTAAAGGGGATCAAAGAAGGAATCCTATTAATTGGTAACGAATCAAAAGGGATCAGTGCAGCAATCATGCAACTGGCCACTGAAAAAATTACCATCCCTAAGTTTGGAGTGGCAGAATCATTGAATGCAGCGGTAGCAACCGGGATCATATTATCACATATACGGTAAAGAGGGTGGTTACCATTATGCAGTAAATAAATAGTTGTTTATTTCCAGTAAAGCCTGTATTCCTTTACTGGTAAAGGTTTAAGTGAATGTGCAATAATTGGTTCAGTAAATCATTATCTAAACTGGATTGCCTTTACCGGTTGAATTTTCTTAACAAGCATAGTTGGGATAATGAGGGTGGCAAAGCAAATTCCCAATGTAATTACATCCACTAAAAGAACCTGCCACCAAATCACTTCCGCATGAGCTGCACGCATATAATAGGCTTCTTCATCCAGTTTAATGAAACCGGTTTTTTCCTGCACCCAGCAAATAAGCAGGCCGAGGATGGTGCCTAGTATAATACCGGTTATGGCGATGAGTGCGGTATTATATAAAAATATTTTTTGAACATCCCAATCGCTGGCGCCAATGGCTTTCAGAATGCCGGTCATTTTAGTTCTTTCCAGTACAATGATCAGCAGACAGGTTACCAGGTTTACGATTGCCACTACCATCATGATGCCAACCAATATCAGTTTGATGTCATTCTGTAATCCGAGCCAGTCAAAAATGTTTGGATAAATTTCTTTGATAGTTTTACTGTTCCAACCGGTTGGCGTTTCTTCCTTTATGAGTTGGGCTATGGTATCCACTTGTTTATAATCCTTTAAAAATATTTCGTAGCCACCAATCTGACCAGGTTGCCAATCGTTAAACCGCCGGATCAGGTTGATATCGCATATACCAAATTGCTTGTCATATTCGTCAATGGACGTTTTAAAAAGGCCAGCAATTTTTAATTTCCTTGCCCGCTTGCTGCCATCCTGCTGTATAAAAAATGCCAGCAGCGTGTCATTCACTTTCACATTTAGCTGGTTGGCTATGTATATTGAAACATTTATTTCTTTACTGTATCCACTATCTGTAAAGGATACCCATTTGCCTTCTTGTAAAAATGGATCAAGCCGGGTGTAATCGAACGAAGAATCAATTCCTTTAACGAGGATGCTTTCAATATCTGTTCCATAGGTGAGGATGACCGATTTGGTAGCATATCGTTCAACTGATTTTACGCCGGGTATTTTGCGAATGATATTTTCTACAGTATCATTTTTTGTTATTGGGTATTCTTCTGCAATGCTTACCCTGCTCTCTATATCCTGCTGCACCCGGATATGTCCCCAAAAGCTAAACACTTTATTGCTGATTACTTGCTGAAATCCATTTACAAAACTCAACGCAACAATCATCACTGCCACACTGATGGCAGTAGCCCCAATAGCCAGCCGGATAATAAAACGGGAAAAAGTATTTTCTTTATTGAAAGCAATTCTTTTTGCAATAAAAGCGGAAATATTCAATCGGCATAATTTTAGTATCTTTCAAAAGTAAATATTTTCATCGCTACATGCATCTTTTAAAATCTTTTCTACCAGCCACGTATATATTGCTGATGTCATTTGCTTCGCTTGCGCAAACAAATCCTGAGGCTATTTATAAAAGCAATATTAAATCGGTACGCTTTCATATTTATGGCGATCAGGAAGCATTGCCGGTTTATAAACTCAATAGCAGTGATCGTTTGGAGCTGCATTTTGATGATTTGGATGCCAATGTCAAAAGCTATTTTTACACCTACCAGTTGTGTGATTATGATTGGAAACCCGTTCGCTTAAGTCCTTTTGATTATATCAAAGGCTTTACCCAGTTGCGTATTTCAAATTATCGCTATTCATCCATCGCCTTTACCCGATACACACATTACCAGGCAATTTTACCCGAGACTAACAGTCTGCCTACCCGCAGTGGAAATTATTTGCTAAAAGTTTTTGTGGATGGCGATACTTCTAAACTGGCTTTCACAAGGGCATTGCTGGTTTTGGATCCCAAGTCATCTATTATGGCGCAATTCATTCAACCTTTTACGCCCCAGTTTTTTAAAACACACCAACGGTTAAAATTTACAGTCAACCTTACAGGCTTAAATGCATTTAGTGCCAACCAGCAGGTGAAAGTAGTAGTGTTACAAAACAATCGTTGGGATAATGCACAGGGAAACCTGCCGCCCACCTTTGTAAGGGGCAGTGCGCTTGAATACAATACAGAGGATCATTTTGTTTTTCCGGCTGGTAAGGAATGGCGCTGGCTCGACCTTAGAAGCTTGCGCCTTCAAAGTGAACGGGTAGAGAAGGCCGATTATTTAAAGAATGCCACCAAGGTATATGTGAAGCCGGATATCGACCGGACCAATCAAAAATATGTGTACTTCCAGGATCTGAATGGGTTATACCTGGCAACAACGTATGAATCTATCAATCCATATTGGCAGGGTGATTATGCAACAGTGCAGTTTAGTTATGTAACACCAGACAGGGCTGAGTATCCCGGAAAAAATTTATACCTGTTTGGACAATTGACAGATTATAAATTAAATGAAGCTGCCAAAATGCAGTTCAACGCTGAAAAAGGACAATATGAAACGATGCAGTTTTTAAAACAGGGTTACTACAGTTACGGATACATGCTGGTAGATAAAAATGATCCGAAACAGAAAACAGAGCTGGAGGGTAATTATTGGGAAACCGAAAATAGCTATACGATTTTAGTGTATTATAAATCATTTACAGATCAGTCGGACCAGTTGATTGGCGTTTCAAAACTAAATACCCGAAGCGACCGGCCAGGGTTTAGTTTTTAACTACCAATAATTTTTTTTATCAAATGAATGATAAAAAATCAGCAGTACAAAAGGTTATCTCAATAGTGACCTGCAGCGAATATTTTAAAATCGTATTTGCCAGTTGTTGTGAATAATCATCTTTTGGTATGTTTGGAAATTAGGTTGAAATGCTTCTTCAGCTTGCTTTCTGTAGAATATTGAATTGATCAATGAAAAGAGTTTGTAGTGTAATTTTATTTTTTCATTAGAAAAATAAAATTTTATGGAGGCTTTTAAAATCGCTGCCTTATATTTGCACCGGCAAGTCTTATACGGCCAGCTCCTGTTGAACTCCCCCAGGACCGGAAGGTAGCAAGGGTAAATGGTTGAGCGGTGCGATGTAAGTAACTTGCCATTTTTATGTCCGGTATTTTCTGATTACCCAAATCTTCTTAGTTTCAATTACGGCTTCCTTTCTTTTTCGATTTCCCGTTGTTATTGATTTCGTTCATAATTTCATCCGACGTTTTCAACCGCTCATTATCCGGCTTTTTCTTGATATAAATATCAAATTGCTTGCAGAGTGACGGGTTGCTACGTAGTATTACTTTTATATTTATGCTGTCGTCTTTAAAATTAGGGTCTACCCATAAACTGTTGCCCTTAAAGGTGCCGGCGGAGGCTTGAAAAATTAAATGGGTACTATCAAGGGGCAAATAGCTTCCATTGGATAAAAGGCCATCAATGTTGATATAATTGAATGTGCCTTTCTTTAAGCTGTCTGTGTATAAATTAACGTAAATGTTTTCAATCTTTTGTGCCTGTGCTGTTGCAGCAGATGAAATGAGCAAAATAAGTATCAATTTTTTCAAGCTGTAAGTTTTTTAAACAAATGAAAATATTGTGCCAAAGCAGCAGGTGCAAACGGTGGCAGTAAGAATTGGATTTTATTTATGACTGCTATCCAACAGGTGCTCGTATTTATGATTTCTTATCTTCCCGGAATTCATCGGTAAAATGCTCCCTATGTTTTGGTGCTGCAAATTTGGTTGCGTTGTATGCTGTTGAATTTCCTTTAGGTATAGACAAGGATTTCCATGGATCATCGCAAATCATTTTTGCAATAAACACCATCTGTCCAATATGATAAGGATAATGTGCCAGTTGGCGGTTGATGGCTTCTAACACGGTATGCCCCATATTTCGGATAAAGATTTCTTTGTCAAGATCTGCTGTGGTCAATGGTTCTATCGCATCAAAAAGACATTTCCATCCTTCGTTCCATTTGTCCATCAGTTCTTCTTTGCTATGCAGGTCGTTGTCAAACTCTGCCTCTCTGTTGCGCCATTCTTTTTCGCCATCAGTGGTTAAAAAATTGGTCCAGCGGGAAAGCATATTTCCCCAAAGATGTTTTACAATGGAGGCAATACTGTTACTTTCGGGATTATACTGCCAGAATAATTTTTCCGCCGGTAATTGTGCCATGGCTTTTTCACCCAGCATTTTATAATACTCCAATTGTTTTTTTACACTTTCCAGGTAATCGTTGGTCATTGCTGCAAGTTTTATTTAATCAATAGAGTGTTTTTTTTCACCCCGGAATTGGTAATTACCACCGGCTTTATCAAACTTTTTTTATCAAAATACATTTTGTCGATACAAGTCACTCTTGAGTTGCCATCCGTTTCAGTCAATGGTCTGCGGTGATAAATAATATACCAGTCATCGGTTGCAGGAACGTTGATCACGGAATGATGACCGGCTCCTGTTGCAATGGCCGGACACTGTTGCAATATCTTAATGATTTTTTAAATAGCCAAAAGGGAGAATCTGCTATTGCTTATGCTAATCAGTAATCGGGTCCTGTCAAACCACCTTCCGACCACATGAAATAATATTTATCATGCCTTATAAATATCATCTGCCCTTCCAAATATCCTTCCGGGGTATTCTTCTTTAAATTGGGCCCATTATCAAAAGGTATAAAACCGGTAAAATCATTGTTGAGACGGGCAATATTGCAGTGCCTCCGTCCGCCACACAACAAGTAATATTTGTCATCGGCATCTTTAAAAACAAACTGGTCGATGGGCTGTGCGCCATTGTAAAATTTATCTATCAGTGGCTTACCTAAATAATCTCTAAACGGTCCTCCGGGATGATCGGACACTGCAACGCCGATACCGCCTTTCTCCTGGTCATTTTGAATATCGTTGGCACCAAAAAAGAAAAAGTATTAATTGTCTTTTTTAATAACTGACGGAGCCCACATGGCTCGGTTGGCCCATTTAATGTTAGCAGTGTCTGTGATGTGTTGATGTTTTGTCCAGGTTACCAAATCGGGCGAAGAAAACGCATCAAAATAAACCTGTTGATTGTAAGGTGCAGAGTAGGTGGGGTAAATCCAGTAATGGTTATCAAATACGGCTCCCTCAGGATCGGCATACCAGCCCGGAAAAACAGGATTGCCTGATTTGTTTTCGGATGATTTTATTTGAGCAACAACATTGCAGACAATCATTAGTGCAATGCAAAATAGCAAATTTATTTTTTTCATTTTTCAGGTTGTCAGTGTATTAATATGATTGATTGACCGGGTTAAATTATTTCTTACAAATATACTGTTACCAAAAGTACTGGCACGATGTATGACCAGCTTTTTAGATTCTTTGTGTTCAAAAATAACGATACCTTCCTGCAATTTAAAACGCAGCGATGCTACGGGACGTATTTTAAATTTCCTCACAGCGCTGCCTGCATGGTCAACAGCCGCTCACAATTAGTAGTATGGTTCTTTAGGGTTGGCAACCTTTCGTTTCTTTTAAACCCACCTTTTTTGAAAGTTACCCATGCCATGTTGCAGGTAGTCAATATTTATTTCTACCCTACATTTGCAGTATGGAAAAATTAAGTAAAAAAAAGCGATTTATCCAAGACGCAGACATCGAATTGGATAACCTCGGCGAAGGTATTAGCAGGAAAATAATTGCGTATGATGAAAGCCTGATGCTCGTAAAAGTGATTTTTGAAAAGGGATCGGTTGGGGCAGTTCACCAACATTACCATACCCAGATTTCTTATGTAGAAAAAGGGGCTTTTGAAGTAAATATAGATGGTGAAAAAAGAGTATTGGGAATCGGTAGTTCATTTTATGTACCACCCAACACACCCCATGGAGTTTACTGCCTTGAAGAAGGTGTATTGTTGGATATGTTTTCTCCATTGCGGGAAGATTTCATAAAGTGATTTGCTTTGTTTTCAGGATATCTTTTCACACCAAGCTCCAAATTCGTTCTTGCCGTTAAGTAATACCGTTTCTCCGATCATCGGCATAATGACAAACTAATTTTTTATCTTCCCAAATGCAGCAACTGCTTTTATCGGATCGTCCCAGGCATGATTGGCCAATGAAAATTTAGCCCAGTGTACTGGAAGCAATGTAGTTGCTTTTAAATCGCCTGCTGTCGCAATGATCTCTTCCGGCATCATGTGGATGTACTTCCAGCTCTTGTCATACTGTTCACATTCCAGTATAGCAAGGGCAAATGGGCCATATTTATTTCCAATGGCTGCAAAATGAGTGTCATAGCCACTATTTCCTCCCAGAAATATTTTCATGGTAGGCGTTTTTAAAACAAAGGACATCCACAAAGCTGTATTTCTTTTGAAATCCCTGTCGGAAAAATGTCGGGCAGGGGTAAAGTTTATAGTAAAGCCATCGTCCAATATAACTTCATCTTCCCAGTCTCTCTCAACCAACTGGTTGGGATGAAAACCCCCATGCTGTAGTTGTTGGCCGGTACCAAGCCCACAAATGATTTTATTAATCTCTGGTTTTAATTGTTTGATGGTTGCGTAATCCAAATGATCCCAGTGGTTGTGCGAAATAAAAAGATAATCTATCTCGGGTATGTCGGCAGTGGTATAAATGTCACTGCCTTTAAAACTGCGAATAGCCCCCTTAATCGGGCTTACGGCACCACTTAACACGGGATATACTAAAATTTTCTTGCCATCTATGTGGATGAAATAAGAAGAATGTCCAAACCACACCAACACATCCTGATCTGCGGAAAGGGTTAGCAGATTGGTTTTTTTGAGGGGATTGTTTCAATAGGCTTACCACGTTTGCGTTTGGAAAAGATAAACTCCTTTAAAACGGCACAATAATTTACGCTTTCTGTACGGTCGGGCGTGTGGCTTAGATTTTGAAATTTGCCTCTTTAAAGTTGGAAGATTTTTTAATCCGATCCAGTCTTTCTCCTGAGGGCGTTTTACCAAACATATCCTGTTGTATAAATAAAATTACAAACAGGATAAAGGCAAGAAAAACATATACAATGATCATGAATAGGTGGTTTGATAGGTTGATTCATTATCAACTAAAATGTTAGAAATTGTGTTCACAGAGTATCTTTTTAATTTAAGAAGTGGTTATTAAATGTGCTCAATAGGATGGCTTTTTGGCTGATTCTTATGGCGCCCTTCGTGTTAGATTTTGAGTTGAAATATTAAATTTAAGTTGCTCACCCATAAGCAGAGGTTTGTACCAAGGATTTATTGTTAAGAAATAGTAGATTTTTATCGGGCATTTTTCAAACACACCATTATATTGCACTTACGAGTACCCTTTCAGTTATTTGAAGTAATATGGCGGTACTTTTTTTCTTTGAATGCACAACTCAATGTTTAAACAACGTATATTTGCCTTTCAATTTTATTTATATCCGGTAAAGTAATTCAAGTAAATGGAAGCAGTTAAGAAGAAAGGCAGTTCGGTTCTAAAAAAAGCACTAGTAGTAATTTCCGTTTTGTTGGTGGTAGGTGGTGGCGCAATCTGGTATATTTTTAATTTGAAATTTTCAGACACTACAGAAATAAAGGCAGATTATACGGTGAATGCATTAGCCCTAATTCACGAGTTTGAAAAGAATGATAGTTTATCCAACAGGAAGTATTCGGAAAAGATTATAGTGGTAAATGGAATGGTGTCTGAAGTGGAGGCCGCTGATACAACCGTAAATATAAAAATGGCCGATTCAACCTCCGGTTCCTATATTATTTTTGCCTTTCAACAACAGCATCTTGCTGAGGCAAAAAGTATTAAGCAGGGAGACGAGGTTTCGATCAAAGGCTCCTGTAGTGGTGGAGCTTACAGCGAAATTCTGGAAACGGAGTTTATTACATTTAAAAGATGTGTAATCAATAAATAAAAAAATAAAAAATCTTAACAAATGAAAAAAACAATTCTATTCTTTGCTTTGGTAGCAGCAACGGGATCTATTTTTGCCCAAAAGAAAACAACTACATCCGGTATCATTAGTTTTGATGCCACTACCAGCAAAGACGCTTTGCCAAAAGCAGAAAACAAAACCGTAATTGCTGCCATTGATGCCAAAAAGGGAACCATTGCATTTGAAGCGATTGTGAAAAACTTTGCTTTTAGCAATCCAAAAATGCAGGAGCATTTTAACGGTGCAACGTGGATGGATTCTGAAAAATTTCCCACAGCTACTTTCAAAGGAAATATCACCAATCTGGCTTCAGTTGATTTCCAAAAAGATGGTACCTATAATGCAGAAGTTGCAGGAGATTTAACCATTCATGGAGTTACAAAGCCAGTAAAAACTACCGGTAAAATTATTGTAGCTGGTAAATCCATTTCTACAAATGCTGACTTTTCAATTAAGTTGGAAGATTATGGCGTAAATGGTCCTGCAATTGGTGCAGGAAAGGTTGCAACTGAACCAAAAATTTCTGTATCTGCAGATTTACAATAAGCAAAATAAAAGAATAAAATAAAAAAAGCTTTTGCCCAAACGGGCAGAAGCTTTTCTATTGTTTGAAACTATTAAGCATTTGCTGTTGGAGGTGTTTTTAAAAGCCCCGCAGACTATGTTCAACCGGAAAGGTTGTAAATGTTTAATAACGTAAAGGAAGCTGGATTTGAAACCAGACTTTTGGTCAGCCTTTATATGAATGCGTTGTCGAAAACTAAGCAGCAATTTTAAAATTAGGAAAGCTTAATAAAAAAGAATTTATCTTATTGCCGGTATTACTAACAGTGATTGCTCCATTCATTTTCATGGCAAGTATTTTTATTGCATCAAGATTGAACGCTACGCTACCGTTCAAAATACCGCTATTTTCTTTAACTGTTACAAAAACAACATCATCATATTCCTTTGCTTCAATGCGAATACAACTATGATTTGTATTGCTGACTACCGCACTCAGGAGCTGATTCAACAGGGTTGTTAATATGATTTCGTTGGTTTCAATTTGAAATTCGGATGATACCTCATTCACGATAAAGCTATGTCGCTTTGCGGCGGTTAACCTTAGGTTACCTGCTGCCAGGTTTACCATTTTTTGTAAGCTTTTGGTTATTAAAACCGGTATAGGGCCACTTTGTATGCTGGTACTCATTTTATTGTTTTTTAAAGATTAAAAAATCTGTTTTGATAAGGTGTTATTAATTGATTAAGCCATTGTTGTTTCCCATCGAACCATTAATGATTGATTTCAAAAGTAAAATAAATCTAATTTGCTTCGTTGGACTGTAGTTTAGATGCATCTTTTCTCATCCTGTTTTTATTCTTTTCTTGTAGTACTTTTTTGAGGGACACAAGGTTTTTGTGCGTTCTGCTGTAGGTGATTAGATCACCAAAACTACCGTTAATGATGGATTGATTGATTCCTGTGTTGTTGAAGCCATGTCTACCTTGAGGATTGAAGTGAACACCTCTTTACCATTTACAAAAACACTTTTTAAACGATAGTATAAAGGATCGTTGTTTAAATTATTAAAAGTAACGGTAGTTGAATAACTGTTGTTTTTCTTAGAAAAGCCTTTTGCCGCAATGGTTTCAATTGGCTCAAAGCGCTGTCCGTCAATACTATACTGTAGTTCAAAATGGCTGGTATTTGTTTCAGCCTTTGTTTGCCAACGAATCTGAAGCATATTGTTTGTAAGTGTGCTTTCCAGCATATTTCCGGATGCTCCTGTTTTTTCATACTGTAAATAATTTGGAAGTATAATTTCGTTGTCGTTGTAAATTCGTTTGGTGGGTTGCGTATTTTCAAACATCAATTTTTTAGTCTGTGCTTCTACAACAGATATTGATACTGATAACATAAATCCTAAAATAATTTTGTTGAATGCGTTCATGTTATTTTTTGTGGTGGTTAATTTTGTTTGGTAATTGCAGTCATCGTGCCAATTCACGTAACCATTATCCAGTAAGGGTTACGTGAAAATTTGATGATACTGATTTCCATAAAGTGGACAAAAGTTTTATTATGTGTACAATTGGATGCTGTCCGGCGCAATTTCTAAATATCCCCTTTGATAATTGCTTTGTAATTTCAGCCAGTCTGGTTCAGGTATTTTCAAACACTTTCAAAATAAATTTGTGGTAGTTCTTAAAATCTTTTTCCCTGCTAACACATCACATTTTTTGGAAAATTGAGCTACTGGTTATTTTTATTGATGTAAGTAACGGGCAATTTTTTGCAGTTAACCTGTTTTCGTTGGTAAAACCGTATATATTTGCGGCCTTACCAATTTTAAATGAAACAATGTACAAAGCGGTTTTTTTAGACATGGATGGCACTTTATTACGAAAGGATCATACTATTAGCGACGTTACCAAAAAGGCTATACAAGATCTGTTGAACAAGGGAATCATCATTGTACCCATTTCTGCCCGACCGCTACATGGCATACTACCCATCACGCAGAACGTGTTTCCTGAAAGCATTCCTGTTGTTAGTTTAAATGGCGGGTATATTTTGCACAATAAAGAAATAATTTGCCAGACTGATATTGCTTTATCAGAAGCAGCCCTTATTCACCATGAAGTAGAGAACTACGATGTGGCAGTAATGTATTATTGCCAGATGGAATGGTACGCAACTGTAGACAGGACAGAAGTAAAAAAGGAACAACGGATAACCCAGGTTAAAATAAAAATTCAACCATTTGAGCATTCCATAAAGGAATGGCATGCTATCAAAAGCGGTCCTAATAAGATATTAATTGCAGGAGATAAGGAGCTAATTATTGATATTGAAAAAAGGTTGCTCGAATTGCATGAGGGCAAATTCAATATTTATAAATCGCAGCCACGTTATCTTGAAATCATGAACCTCGAAGCGTCTAAAGCCGGAGCAGTTAAGTTTTTAGCAGCTAGGTATGGTATTCAGCAAAATGAAATCGTTGCCATTGGTGATAATTACAACGATAAGGGAATGATTGAATATGCCGGTATGGGTGTTGCAATGGGCAATGCTCCTGATGAAATAAAAGCTGCTGCCAACTATGTAACCGATACCAACAACAACGATGGCGTGGCAAAAGCGCTGGCGCATTTTTTTAAATAATTTCAGGGAAAAAGTACAACCACGTAAAAGGTCGTGCATTAAAGTTTTTTATCAGGCTGTTGGATTCCAACATGAAGATTTTTGCCTGAAAAATAAAGCCCCCTTCGCTACTGATCGATGCATCGTTGCAAATCAACTCTTTAGTTTCGTTCTGATGGTTTGGATAATTTCCTCCGGGGTATTTCGTATGTCTATCCGGTTGGCATCCTGCGGTATTTCTAACGCAGCAAACTGTGATTGTAAAAGTGAAGCTGGCATATAATGGTCGGCCCTGCTATTTAATCGTCCAAGTATCGTATTAAAATCTCCCTCCAGAAAAATCCATTGGCAGTTATCTTCGATCGATTCGCTGAGCCTTTCCCGGTAGCGTTTTTTCAAGGCGGAGCATACCAGTATCACGGGGTGTTTCTTATTCGCTTCAACTACAAAATTATTTATGCCATCAAGCCACGGCTGCCGGTCTTCATCCGTTAGCGGAATGCCTGCATTCATTTTGGCCTTGTTTTCAATAGAATGAAAATCATCTGCATCATAAAAAGGATATCCTGTTTTTTGGGACAAAAGTTTTCCAATGGTTGTTTTACCACTGCCCGAAACGCCCATGATATAAATTACCGGATAGCTCATTTTAATGCAACTGTTTTCTAAAATACAATTTAATGGGATTGGTTGAAACTTGAAATTTGTCATCTCTTTAAAAACATTACAATGGCTCCCATCAAGGTCAATAAAATCACTACTTTCCGGTAACTGTCATCCTTTATTTTTGAAACTATTTTAAGACCGGCCCAGAAGCCGCCAATCAATGCAGGCAATAGCAACAGATCGGTTTGAAGCGTAACCAGGTTGATGTTTTTCCAGTAAAAAACCTGGAAGGGAAGTTTGAATAAATTAATGACCAGAAAAAGCCATGCTGCCGTGCCAATGAAATCATTTTTGGGCATCCGCATCGCCAGGAAATAGATATTTGAAAATGCACCGGCGAGGTTGCCCAGCATGGTAGTAAAGCCGGCAATCAGCCCCATGTTGGCAACAAATAATTTATTGGCAGGCACCGTTACAGATTTTCGAAATTCAAGCACCAGCATGATGATGACCGTTGAAATAATGATAATGGCCATCAGCTTTCTAAAGACCACTTCATTTAAATCCTTGCCCACATAAACACCGATTAAAATACCGATCATCATCCATGGGATTAGCTTCCAAAAATGTGACCACTGTGCATGTCGATGATAATATTTTACTGCCATAATATCTGCAACACAAAGCAGCGGCAGCACAATGCCCGTAGAAGCTTTGCCGCCAAAAACGATGGCCATGATGGTTACATTCATCATGTCGATCCCTTTTAATCCAGCCTTTGAGAGTCCAATGATAAAGGCTGCCACCAGGATGAGGCTCCAATCCAACAAAGAATAAGTATTGATAAAGTCCATTATTTGTTTCCGCTCTTTCTCTTCCAAAAAACAACAAGGCCGATGAGTAAAATAACACTAACTGATAAACCGATTAGAAAGTAGGGAGTGTCTGGCATAATGAAGTTATTGATCAGTTATAAAAAAATATTTCTCTAAATTAATCTAGTTTTTCAATTAAAATTCGTTTCGGTAAAATCAGTTGCCGGATTATAAAAACCTAGCTTTACATTCAACACCATAAATTAAAAATTATACTTTGTGCAAATGATTGATGGCATGCCACCAAAGCGAGAAGCACCATGCAGATAGTTAATAATTTTTTTGTAAGCATAAAATGAATTGAATTGATGTATTGACTTTGTATAGAAATATCTTAAAATGCTGGTTGAATTAAGTCGCATTTAAGTGGCTTATCGTAGGGTAGCTTATTTTTTAAAGATAGCAGATAATTATGTTCTAAACTTAAGTTCAGGATGGGTGGGTTAAAGTGCTGATAAAAAAGCAATTTTCCTGAACTGCCTCATTGGATTTATATTGGGCATTCAGCAAACATTCACCAGCTTTGTTTTAATATTTTTTGAACAGGCAGTGAAGCTATGGTCATCATCGTTGTGTCACTCACTTGTACTTTTACAACTATTGGCAGCACTCCTTATAAGCCCCCTTCTTGTATATGCCATTGGCGAAACCCCTGTAAAAAAATGAACCCCGGTGCCATTACGTAGCATCTTTTTTTTGGAGTTGATTTACTTAGCACATTTTGATAAGCAACAAAAAATAACAATCATCGAATTGAAAAGCTGCTTGGGTGCGGTAAATACTTTCTGCAATTTATAATCAGCTTAATTTTTACGATCTACCGTTGAACATCAGCTTTATCAGGTAAAAACCTGGATAGTAATAATGGTTGAATAAGAATCGCAGCGACCATTTAAAACCTAATACGACTTTCTCAAAGTATTGATTGTCAATATAAGTTACCTGAAATAGCAAGGTAGTTTACCTGGTTTTTCGATTCACCTGACATTTTTTCTGTGGAAAAGTTAGTTAGCTGAAAATCAGTGCATTAACCTGTCAGCGTAGTTTTACGTACCCCGTTTCTTAGGTTTTTGGAGCAAGTAACCCTATTTTTGCGCTCGCATCTCAGATACAATGATGCCTTGCAGTACGATCCGCATTTTTCAGCGGTCATCACATTACAGAATCAAACTACATAAAAACCTCCAATACTATAGTTAATAACTGTTGAAGCGATCCATTTCCTATGAGTATTTCTTTACGTAAAACAGTATAATGAAACTGAATTTATTAAGTCAGGTTGGTTTGTTTGGCATCCTCGTATTTTTTTTCTACCAGGTAGTTGCACAACCACAAAACGAATTATTGTTACCCTATTTGCCGAATGATACACTCGCCGCAAAAGCAAAGGTTAACATCGAAGAAGCTATCAGTATTCCCTTGCAGTCTAATTTACACAACTATGTGGATCGTTATCTTGACGAAAATGCAGCGTTGCTGGATCAGATTAAAGAGCGGAACAGCGATAAGCTAAAAACCATACAGCAGATACTGCTTAAGCAAGGGTTGCCAGAAGGCTTGAAATATTTGGCAATTGTGGAATCGGAACTAAAGAACCGAGCTACTTCTGGTGCAGGTGCTGCAGGTATTTGGCAACTGATGCCCGAAACCGCAAGAACCTTTGGTTTAAAGGTGAATGCTAAAACCGATCAACGGCGGCAGGTATATCAAAGCTCCGTAGCCGCTGCCAATTATTTAAAAACCTTGTATAAAGAGTTTGATGATTGGTTGCTGGTAGTTGCTGCCTACAACTGCGGTTCAGGAAATGTGTATAAAGCAATCAGAAAATCGGGTAGCCGGGATTTCTGGAAAATGCAGCGCTATTTGCCAGCCGAAACCAAGGGCCATGTAAAGCATTTCATCGCTACCCATTTTCATTATGAAGCCAATGGGAGTATGGTAACACTTACCAAAAAAGAACGGATCATTTACCTTGCAACATTGAATAAAACAGTGCAGGACGATGCAAAACAAAACAAAGGTGTTTTACCAGATTCCAGTAAACAAACAACGGTTGACATAGTCGTTACACAGCAATAAGATTACTTTAAGAAAGTAATGATTATTACAAAACAACAACTATAAAAAAGGAGCAATTGCAGTAATGCAATGCTCCTTTTTTTAAAATTGAACGACACCTGATTACATGCTGCCAACAATCCAACGATCCAACAATTTAACAATCCAACAATCCAATAATTCAACTGCCAACTACCCAACAATCCACCACTAAGCCAGATTTCTTATCAATACTTCCCGATCAAAAAAACGTTTGGCTGCAGCATCAATAAAGGGTTTGCTCACATCTACCACACCTGCATCTTTCACCACGCCTGCCTTATCCAGCAAGGGCATCGCCTCTTTAGTAGCAGCAATCGCTTTCAGGTGACCAAATGCATCCATTACCCATTGCACCGCAGCGCCTTCTTTCAATAGCATCGCAGTACCATTGTCAGAAAGGATTACCGCTACTGCATCAAATAATTGCGAGGGCGTACCCGCAAGCTGTCCATCCGCTTTTATGGTTGATTTATCAGAAAGTACAATGCCATTCAGTTTGGGGGCTACCAGTTTACAGTTACCGCCTGCCTTTGCAATATCTTTTTTAAGTTTATCAATCGCTGAAGCATCGCTGCCATCTGCAATTAAAATGCCTACACATCTGCCCTGCAAAGACGTTTTCATATTTTTTTGAATAGAGAGCGCTGGTGATGGTTTAAAATCCTGCACAGGTGCAGCAGTTGGAGCTTTTGCCGGAAGAGGAATACCCAGGCCTTTCGCCACTCTTGCCGCCAGGTCCTCGGATGTATTCCGAAGGTTCGCTACCACACGAGGCGGTATATGCGCAAGGGTTACTTTCGATAATTCAAACACCAGCGCAGAGGCAATATGCGCCTGTTCATTTTCGGTTTGTGAAATAAAAAACATTCTCGCCTGGCTGTAATGATCCGCAAATGAAGCCGGGCGAATGCGTAATCTATCGCCTTGCTCTTCTTCCTCCGCACGTCCTTTAAAACTACTGAATCCTGTAACGGGGCATTCCCTCGGACCAGCTTCTTCCCCTGCCATATCCAGACTGTTGGGTTCATAATTTGCACGACCTTTAGGTACTTCCGTTTGCATCATCCCATCCCGCTGAAAATTCATAAACGGACACTTAGGTGCATTGATCGGTATCTGGTGAAAATTGGCCGTTCCCAACCTCGACTTTTGAGTATCCAGATAACTAAACAACCTGCCTTGCAGCAAAGGGTCGTCGGTGAAGTCTATACCCGGCACTACATTAGCCGGACAAAAAGCGACCTGCTCTGTTTCTGCAAAAAAGTTATCAGGGTTGCGATCCAGTACCATACGGCCGACAATTCTTATGGGTATCACTTCTTCTGGTATTAGCTTGGTAGAGTCCAGCACATCATACGGTAGTGAGTCTGCTTTTCTCTGATCAAATAATTGCATACCTAGTTCCCATTCCGGAAAATCACCCCGCTCAATGGCTTCATGCAAATCACGGCGGTGATAATCATTATCGGCTGACTGTAATTTGGCTGCCTCATCCCACACGGTTGATTGCAAACCCAGTTTAGGCTTCCAGTGAAATTTCACAAACGTTGATTTACCTTTGGCATTTACCAGCCGGAAAGTATGTATCCCAAAGCCTTCCATCATCCGCAACGAACGGGGGATCGCCCGGTCGCTCATAGCCCACATAATCATGTGCGAAGTTTCCGGCATCAACGATATAAAATCCCAAAACGTATCATGTGCGCTGGCCGCCTGCGGGTAACCTGTGTTGGCTTCCATTTTCACCGCATGTATCAGGTCAGGAAATTTGATGGCATCCTGTATAAAGAAAACCGGCATATTATTACCCACCAAATCCCAGTTACCTTCTTTGGTATAAAGCTTTACTGCAAAGCCACGTACATCCCTTGGTGTATCTACCGAACCGGCCCCACCTGCCACCGTTGAAATCCGGGTAAACAGTGGCGTCTTTTCACCAGCCCGTTGAAAAATATCTGCCTTAGTAATATCTGCCAATGATTCGTACAACTCAAAATAACCATGAGCGGCCGAACCCCTCGCATGTACAATCCGCTCTGGTATGCGCTCGTGGTCAAAATGAAATATCTTCTCCCGTAGCACAAAATCTTCCAATAGCACAGGACCACGTTGGCCAGATTTTAAACTATTCTGATTGTCAGAAATATGCATCCCCTGGTTATTGGTGAGGTAGGGATGCTGCTCGTCTGACGTTTGATGTGTTTCTCCACCCGGTGTTTTTTTGTTGGTGCTTTTCATTTTGATCATTTTTGTTGATTAAAAAAATCCGGCAGCACCTTTGCATTCACTGCATTCATGTGCCAGTCGCTTTATAAAGCGTAACCAAATTTCATCAAACCCTGTTCCGCAATCATCCCCGTGTATCAATTAAGAACGGTTCGCTTAAACGGGTAAAAAATTACACAGCTTTTTTTGATGTTGTGTGAAGAAGCCCTTAATGAAAGTATTCACCGGCCATCTCTTAGCCGGAGCGTTCTGTCGTTGCCGTTATTGGGCAATTGATTTGTTGGGCTTTGGGCGGCATTGTTGCGGAACTCTCTGCCAACGAAGTCAGTCAGGTACACCTGCACTGGTTATCAACGGGCTTATTATCTGGTGATCCCAATTGATTCAAGCAAGAAATTCTTTATAAACTACCTCAAGAAGGCGAAAAATGTAGATAATTTATTTTGCTTAATTTAGCTTGATATTTATAACTATAATTACGATGATAAAAAAAAAGAGAATCACTTTAAAGGATTTTTCTGCAGTTGATATCTTCTGTGGCGTTGGAGGGCTTACACATGGTCTAATCTTAGAAAGTATTCAGGTGAAGATTGGAATTGATTTTGATTCAACCTGCAAATATGCATTTGAAAAAAATAATAATGCAAAGTTCATTCACAAAGACGTAACAGAGCTTTCCGCTACTGAATTGAGAAAATACTTCCCTAAGGGTAAGAAAAAAATATTAGTTGGTTGCGCTCCCTGCCAACCGTTCTCTTTATATAACCACAAAACGGCCAAAGATCCAGCTAAACAACAAGCTGATAACAAATGGAAATTGCTTTATTCTTTTGGTGATTTAATTGAAAAAGTAAAACCAGATATCATTTCGATGGAAAATGTTCCCATGCTAGTTAAATTTAACAAAGGAAAAGTATTTAATGACTTTGTTTCTAAGCTTGAGCAATTGAATTATAATATATCTTGGGAAATTGTAAATGCACAGGATTATGGGGTGCCTCAAAGAAGAAAACGTTTAATTTTATTGGGCTCAAAGTTTGGCAAAATTAATTTGATTGAGAAGACAGTTGAAAATAACAAATATAAAACGGTGAGAGATGCCATTGGGCATTTACCGCCTGTTGAAGATGGTATTTCCCATCCTGATGACCTTTTACATAGAGCTAGAAAACTGACTGATTTAAATAAAAAACGTATTCGAGCTACGGCTGAAGGAGGATTTTGGCGTGATTGGGACACGAGTTTATGGCTTACCTGCCACAAAAAAGAAAGTGGTAAAGATTTTAATAGCGTTTACGGACGAATGAAATGGGATGAAGTCGCTCCTACAATGACGACTCATTGTATTGGGTTAAATAATGGTCGTTTTGGACATCCAGATCAGGATCGAGCAATATCCTTGAGAGAAGCATCTCTTATTCAAAGCTTTCCAGAAGACTATGAATTTATAGATCCAGTAGCTACTTTTAATTCTCAAAACATTGCAAAGCACATAGGAAATGCAGTCCCTGTGGGATTAGGGATTGCGATAGCGAAAAGTATAAAAAAACATATAGAACAAATTGGGTAAAGTTAAAGAAATTCAGAAAGAAGCATTACGTTGGCGTTTTGATGTCAACACATTTCGTTTGCTTGGTCGTGAATTAATTACTGATAGAATAACTGCTGTTTTTGAATTAGTTAAGAACTGCTATGATGCTAACTCAACAAGTGTATGCGTTGATTTTCAAAGTGTTTCTCAAAAGAATACCCAAGGTAGAATTGTCATTTCTGATAATGGGATAGGAATGTCATTTGATGATATAAGGGATAAATGGATGGTAGTTGGTACGAATAATAAAAGAGTAACACTGTATTCGGATGCTCCTTTCAACAGGAAGTTTGTCGGGGAAAAAGGTATTGGGAGGTTTGCAGTTGATAAACTTGGAGAACGAGTGTTGATACGAACAAAACAAATCGGCTCAAAGCAATGGCTGAATGTAAATATAAATTGGGACGAATACGAAACTAGGGCGGATGTCTCAAAGACTAACAATCAACTATCGCTTTTTACTGAAATAGATAATACTTATTATTGGGAAGATGGGGCTTCTGAAGAGCAAGGAACTCAAATAATCATTTCAAAGGTCAGTGAAACTTGGGATGAAAAAGATTTGAATTGGCTATACAGGGAATTAGGTAAACTCGTTTCCCCATTTTATAAAATAAATCCGCCGTTAGACATATATATAAATTCAGGCGATATAGAGGGTTACAGAAACAAACATGTGAAAGCAGAACCAACAAGATTTTATTCGCATCATGCTGAAATAGGGTTTAGTATTGAAAGTAAAATGCAAGAAACCCTGAAATTTGATGGACAAGAAGGTAAATTAATAATTGAACACATTGATATAAAATCGTTTGGCCCAATCAATTTGAAAATGTTTTACTTCAATGAGTCCGCAAAACGACAGTATGGTAAGATTTATAAAAACGACGACACACGTATTGATGGAATTAAAATATATCGTGATGGAATGATTACAACTCCTTTTGCAGAAAGCACAGCTACAATTTCAAAACGAAGAGATATTTTAGGTATCGATAAGAGAAGATGGCAGGGCACTTTTGATAAAGTAGGGACACGGGAAATTATTGGAGTGCTAGACATAAAACAAAATGAGAATTCAAAAATAATTGACGCAACAAACCGCCAAGATTTTTTAGACAATCAAGAATATAGGGATTTAAAAGATTTTGTAATTGAACAACTTGATGCATGGGGCCAGTTAAAGATGTTTGAAAGAGAATCGAAAAGAAGTAATGTTGAAAAAAAATTACAGAAAGCTGGTAAAGAAGTCAAAAGTTTTTCAACAGCAATAGCAATCATTGAGAGTGATTTAATTAAAGAAAAACCGGAATTAAAAGGAGTATTTGATAATATAAATATTCAAATTGATGAACTAAATACAGTTATCTCAGAAAGTATTAGTGAGCAGAAAAAATTTCAAACTGAAGTCACTCGTAAAGAAAATATTTATTTGAGCTTGATGTCGCTTCAGGATTACGCCTCAAATATTTCTCATGCTATTAGAACATCGCTTGGAAAAATAAAGAGAATGGCAGAGTTCTTTAAAGTAAATTTTCCCAATCCAAAAAAGGATGTATTTTTTAAGCAGTATGCAAATTTAATTTATGATGAAATGGCAACTTTATTAAAGGTTACAGATTTCATGTTAAGCTATGCTAGTTCCGATATCGATTTTGAAGATTTTAGTGTAAAAGAGTTAATTGAAGAATTGTTATTGAAAACTTATGAACAGACTTTTATTGTTGAAAAAATAAGTGTAGTTGTAGAAATAAAAGATGACTTTATAATTAATGCAAATAGGAAATTTTTTGAAGATATTTTTCAAAACCTTATTGCTAACTCCATAAAAGCATTGCAAGATGTAAAAGATAAAACTATTAAGTGCTCGGGTTATTTAGATGACAATAATTTCACTCTTTATTTTTCTGATAATGGAAAAGGCGTAAATGATGGAGATGAGAAATGGATTTTTGGATTATATAATACTCGAACAGCGGAACAAGGTGGGGCAGGAATTGGACTATACATTGTTGAAAAGAGAATCGAAGCATTAAAAGGAACTGTCGAGTTAATTGAAAATGAATTTAAACCTATGGGAGCTACTTTTAAAATTAAATTACCTTTTAATAAGCTATAAAATGAGTGCTCCTATAAAAATAGTTGTAATACATGATGGGTTAATCCCAAAAGTTGACCCACTTCTAGTGGAATTACAGGAAAAGTTTGGACTAAATGAAGTAATTCATTACGAAAACTCGAATGATGGGCTTGAATATGTATTAGGCAATCTTAATCAAAAAATGATTGTTATTCTTGATATGAATTTTAGTAAAGGCGAGCTATCAGGGCTGCAAGTATTTGAAAATATAAGAGATAAGACAGCTCTTGTTTATATAATTCTGATTACTGCAGATGAAGTTATTAAAATAAAGAATGAAGATTTGATTTTCTTAATTAATCATGATGCGTTTGCCCTAGAAAGCGTTACTGCTGATTATTCAAAAATCATTTCGCTTGTTGAAAATGCATCACATAAATTAGATGCAAGGGTTGATGCTGTTTTGGAGGATTGGATTACTAAACAATCAGATGAAAAAAGAGCGAAGCCATACTTAAAAACTAGAGAGGGCAAAACATATACTCTTGAAAATATACTTGAAAGTATTCGCCAACAAACAGAGATTGGTAAACAAATGGAGAGAAATATTCTAAAACTTTCAGTTGATTTATTGTCCCGCCAAAAAACCAAGCTTGATGATTAATACTTTTATTGCATTCGATGAAAATGATGATGATTTTGGTGAATATTTTTTTGAAAGTCATAACGATATAATTTCTGATTTTCAGAAAAATAAACTTATTAATTATGTTTCGATTTGTGGATTAAACTGTACTGAGAAGGGAATAATAGATATCTTAAATTCAATAAATGAAAATCCATTTGTCTTTATCGCAATTTCACACGGAAATGAAGATGAATTCTGTTCCCATGAGGTTTATATAAGTGCAACTAATGCAAATCAATTTCGAAACTCATTTATATATTCTACATCATGTTCTACAGGTAAGAATTTAGCAAAAATATTAATAGATAATGGCAGTCTAGCATTCATAGGTTACAATAATGAAATTTTCGTCCCATTGGATTATTCAAAATTATTTTATACTTGTGAGAATTATGGCATTAAGTCTTTTTTTAACAACGATGAAACTATTGAAACCTCTTATAATAAACTTATAGAACATTATACGGCTCAAATCGATATCCTTTTGTCTGGATCTATGGAAGACCTTATTATCGCTTCTACGTTACTTGATAATCGTGATAAACTTACTTTTTTAGGCAATGGTTCGTTGACAAGAAAATTTTTTAATTAATAAAAGTGGAATAGCCATAGAAAACGTTTCGACCCCGCTTTTGCACAAGCCCCCACTTATAACATTCGGTCATAGAATCTCCGCTGAATCGTTGAGTTAGTCTCTTATACTTGATTGCAATTTTAATGGTTTCACACAAGTAGACTCTTGAGCCAATAACTGAACAACTCGGCTAAATGGAACCGCATCCAGAGAAAGCAGCGTACTCATGCAAATTATGAACTTTCTGCCACAGCGTGGTGACCTCTTTGTAGAAAACACGGTAGTAATTTGTATTTACACCAGCGGGGTAAACCTTGTTCAAAGCAATGTATTTTTTGCCAGGTAATATCCTAAGCAAAAACGTTGCGTTACCAAACGAAAAGAGATCGCAGAAAGTGTCACTTCAAACAATCCGCTAAATATTAGCCAGGTTTATGGCGGTGGTGTAAGTTGCTTTTGATTAAGGCTGGCGTTAAGCGGGTTAGGTCCAAGGTCCCCGTCCATGCTCATTGCTCCTGAGATTGAGTTGCTTGGAACAAGGTGAAATTTGCCACCTGGGAATAAGTGTCATTTCTGCAAAGGCATTTGCCACAAAGGCAACCGTGTCATAAAAGTCACCAATATCCCACAAAAAATTAAAGAAGCAAACCAACACCTGGCACAAAAACGCCCGCCCCAAAAAAGTAACCTCCACAACCCAAACAATACGTTCCGACAAGGCTTAACTTTGCATCACAAAAAAAAAATATTTAAAAAATGGAAAAAGCAATTCTTGCCGGTGGATGTTTCTGGGGAGTAGAAGAACTCATTCGAAAGCTCCCTGGTATTCAGTCAACAGTAGTAGGGTACACAGGAGGCGATGTTCCCAACGCAACTTACCGCAATCATGGCACCCATGCAGAGGCCATCGAAATTATGTTTGATCCTGCTATTTTATCATACCGCTCACTGCTGGAATTTTTCTTCCAGATACACGATCCTACCACGCTCAACCGGCAGGGAAATGACAGAGGTGCATCCTACCGTTCTGCCATCTTTTACCAAAATGAAGCGCAGCAAGAAACAGCGGCAACTTTGGTTAAAGAAATGACGGCTTCCAAAAAATGGCCCGGGGCAATTGTAACAGCCATAATACCAGCCACTGATTTTTGGAATGCAGAAGAAGAGCACCAGGATTATCTGCAGAAAAACCCTTACGGCTACACCTGCCATTTCATTAGACCAGACTGGGAATTGGGGTAACCATTGGCTTTGCAGGCCAATTAACTTATGTAAATATTTGTGGGACTTTAGAGACCGCCGGGACCAACAAAGTCTCAGCCGTCCCTAAAGTTCCACCTTAAGTGAACGCAAAAACCAGGGGGTAAGTTGGTTTTTAAACAATGCCTTTTATTTATGAACACCATAGAATTAGAAAAAAAAGTAAAGCAATTGGTACACTCATTAGCTTATGAAAAAGGGTTTGTTTGTTCGGTTGATGTTCTTCTGAAATTGGCTTATTTGTCAAAGGATGATTATGAATCGTGGAGATTTGGAAGGATTGATTATTTAGAAAAAGTTTGTCAGGTAAATTTGAGCAAGCTTTCCATGATCAATAAAATAATGCGAAAAAATGCCAATGAATTAGGGTTGGAAAGTTCATGGACGGGCTATAACAAATACGGAAAAGGAGTGAGTAAAAGATTGATTTTTAGTAAATCACGGGATAGTAAGATTGAAGATGCTTATGCAACGCATTATGTAAATAAGAAACGAATGCTTGAACTGAAAAAAATTAAATCCGGAAGTAAGATTGATTCTGTAAAAGAAGGGGAGGTATAGTTTTTGGCGATACTTGTTTAAGACCTGCATCACTGGCTATTCATACTTTAGAGGTGCCAGGATTAGGGAATTGCAGCCATTCAATAACGACTCAATCCAGTAAGACATTAATCGTTAATGTGTGAGTTGAATGCACCTTCGAACTACCGCTGCAACAATTTACCAGGCAACATAATAACCCCTTTTAGTAAACTAAAAATGCCATCAACTGCTATACCGAGTAATCTGAATGGAAGTGTAAGTATCCAAAAAATTGGATACAATATCAGTGCTAAAATTGCCAGCGGCCAGCAAAGTATAAAGAGGATGATCCAGGCGATGAATGTAACCATGGTTTAAAGTTAATGTCTGAATGATCGGTGCCCCGGTGCAGTTATATGAACGGTTACATGGTATTGAGTACGGGGATCAATTAAATAACTGTTTGGAAGGATCTTTGCCGCAGAATAGTTAACATTGAAAGGGTAAAAAAATGCCTAAACTAAGAATATTGCAATTTCAAAAGACTACTGTGTAAAAACATCTTTCAAAAACAATCATCATACAAATTTCTCCAATCAAATAAATCCTGGTGTTAAGAGAAGTCCATTGGCAATAAAAAATACAGCCAAACGTTCACTTAGTATATTGCGTCTAATAAATCTGTGCACCCTACTTTTAAACTAAAAATTCTCCTGTGAAAAATTATCTGATCAAATTGTTGCCAGTGTTAATAGTATTTGTGTTGCTCTTATCCGCTTGTAGTAGTTCCCGTGAAACTACGCACCACCGGGGTGTAAATAATAAGGCTTATAGAGGTTATTGACCTTTATTTGCTTTTGTATTTACTAATAGCATAGGCTGTAGTTCACAGACCGGTCTGGGGTTTTTCCTATTACTGCTGCCACTTGTTAAGTGCAATATCAACCTTATCACCAAAGCTTTTCTGAGTATTGTGGTTTTACCCGGATTTTTAATGTGGCAATGCATAAAAAAAGATACGGTCGGTAGTGCTGCGCCTGAAAATATTTGTTTCCGTTTTTGAACTGCTTCCTAAGTAATTTGATTTAACGTTTGCTGGTAAAACAACCCTGCATCTGAATATACTAATCTACAGTTAATCGCATCTACAACAATCTTATTGAAATTTGATCCTTTCATGGGTATATAAAATCACTGGTATTACGCTGGTTTCCGAAAAACATTTTTTATCTTCCATACAAATTGAAGCAGCATGAAAAACATACTTATCACTCCGATACTCCTCCTTTTTGTACTGGTTTTAATTGCAGCAGGAAAAGCTTTTTACAAACCGGTTGCGAACCAATCGGTTTTTGAAAAAAATGAGATCATTTCATGTGGCTTACCTTCAACGGAAGTTACTGCCAACGAGACTGGTAAATTTATTCCCCTGCTGCCGGGTTGGGGACATTACAGTTATGCCATAACAACCTCCAACGACAGTACACAAATTTATTTTAACCAGGGGCTAAACTTTTATTATAGCTACCATTTTAGGGAAGCACTTGCGTCCTTTAAAGAAGCCGCCCGTTTTGATAAAACCTGTGCCATGGCTTACTGGGGCCAGGCACTTGCCATGGGACCTTATTACAATAATTATTCTTATAAAATGGGTGCAGGCATTCCAACTGTACTAAAAGAAATGCAACTCAACATGGCTACTGCATCTGAAAAGGAAAAGGGATTGATAAAAGCCATGCAGCAAAGATACTCTACCGATTTAAGTAATAGCGACCGCACTCAGTTAGACAGCAGTTATGCAGCCGCCATGCAGTTGCTAATTCAACAATTTAGCAGCGATGACGACATCAAAGCGCTGTATATAGATGCTGTAATGCTGCAACACAAATGGGATTTCTGGAACAATGATGGCAGTCCGAAAAGCTGGACGCCTGAACTTGTAAACCTTTGCGAAGCCATGCTGCTACGGCAGCGCCTGCACCCGGCCGCAATGCATTATTACATTCACCTTACCGAAGCTTCGCATGAGCCACAGTTAGCACTTAGAACTGCGGAACGATTAAAAGATGCCATGCCCGGTGTGGGCCACATGGTACACATGGCTACCCACATGTACCAGCGCAACGGACTATTTGCAAAAGGGGTTACCGTAAATGAAGATGCAAACAATGTGAATAATAGCGTGGATGACCTGGCGCCTAATTTAGGTATCGGCAAAAACAATAATGTACATGTATATGCAGTACAGTCTTATTGCGCAATCAACGCCGGTATGTACAACAAAGCAGTTCCAATGTACCTCCGTGCTAAAAACCGCATGTTGGCAATCACCAACAATATTGAGAACGATCCGCATAGCCAGGGTGTGTTTATGCTGCCGGTAATGGCCATGGTAAGAATGGGGAAATGGCAGGAAATATTGGCAACTTCTGCGCCGGATGAGCGCTGGAAATATGCCACCATACTGGATTGTTTTGCAAAAGGACTTGCACAAATTCATTTTAAAAATGGATTGGCTGCCAATCAATTGCTGACCAAGCTGGAATCTATAATGGTCGATAGCTCACTTGCAGTTCGGTCGATGCCGTTTAATGCACCGGTACAAATGGCGGGAATAGCTGCAGGTATATTAAAAGGTCAACTGTATTATGCAGAAGGAAAAAAAGAAGAAGCCATTGCGGCATTTAAAATAGCAATTGAGGAGGAGGATAAGCTCATTTACAGGGAGCCGCAGGAATGGCTGCTACCGGCCAGACAATACCTGGGTGCCTTACTTTTAAAAATGAAACAACCAGCCCTGGCAAATAAAGTGTACCGGGAGGATTTGCTTGCCAACCCCAACAATGGCTGGTCTTTACTTGGACTGCACCAAAGCCTGCTGGCAGCCGGTAAAAAAGGCGAAGCTGCACTTTATAAAGAAAGTTATATGACGGCCTTTAAGGATGCAGATAATATGCCGGTTGCTTCTGTTTATTAATTTTTATTCGGGGATGGCACCACTAACAGATGTAAGGAGCCACTTCAATTTGTTATTACTTATTAAAAGTATACACCAGCAACCCGATGATAATATCTGCAATGACAGCCATTGTAAACTTTGGTGTCAAATACCCGTTTTTGATAATCAATTTTTCTAGTTTGGGCGTCCATTATAAAATTTTATTTTTCGGCAGGTTTTACACTCGGGCTATGATATTGCTCTCCTTCAGAGTTTGGTTAAGCGATACCAGTACGATATTTGGCAGCTGTTTAAGGAGTGTACAACAACCGTCGATAAATAATTTGAACGACTGTTTATTTTTATAATCCTCCGCCGAATGTTTTATATTTATACCATAACATTCATTATGAGAAAAAGCTACATCATCTTATTCCTGCTGTTGATTTGTATGCATGCAGGCGCACAAAGTTTCCGTATCAACATTACTCCCGGTTTACAACAAACAGCCCTTGATGGCAGACTGCTGTTGCTCGTATCGTCCAATAATCTAAAGGAACCACGGTTTCAGATAAGCGATGCTGCCAACACGCAAATGGTATTTGGAAAGGACGTAGACAACTGGCAGCCTGGCGAATCGCAGCTAATAAGTGTGGATGCATTTGGCTACCCGGTAGAGCGCTTGCATGATATACCGGCAGGTGATTATTATGTGCAGGTGCTGCTGCATAAATATGAAACCTTTCATTTAAAAACCGGCCATACCGTCAAGCTGCCGATGGATCGTGGCGAAGGACAGCATTGGAATGAAGCGCCCGGAAATATTTACTCAACACCGGTTAAGATACATTTTGACCCATTCAGCTCCAATGAAATATCCCTGACGATAGGCAATGAAATTCAACCTATCAAAGAACCGGAAGACACCAAGTATATTAAACATATAAAAATTCAAAGCAAGCTGCTGACTGAGTTTTGGGGAAGGCCAATGTTTCTCGGCGCCCATATACTTTTACCCGAAGGTTTTGATGAACATCCGGCAGTAAAATATCCGCTGGCAGTTTTTCACGGACATTTTCCTGAAACCTTTGAAGGCTTTCGCACCACGCCACCAGATGCAAACCTGGTGCCCGATACCAGCGATCGGTTTCACATAACCGGTTACAATATAATTCAGCAACAGGAGCAATATAGTTTTTACAAGCAGTGGACAGGGCCTGGCTTTCCGAGGGTTCTGGCCATTGAAATACAACATGCCAATCCATATTACGATGATTCTTATGCTGTGAACTCGGCTAATCTCGGACCTTATGGTGATGCCATTACCTACGAACTGATTCCTGAAATTGAAAAACGTTTCCGTGGCATTGGTCAGGGCTGGGCGAGGTTTATGTATGGTGGCTCTACCGGTGGATGGGAGGCTTTGGCAGCGCAGGTTTTTTATCCTGATCAGTTCAATGGTTGTTATGCTGCTTGTCCGGACCCGATTGATTTTCATCATTACACCACTGTTGATATTTACAATGATAAGAACGCTTATTATGTAGGAAGTGATTTTAAAAAACTGCAACGTCCCGGCCACAGAGATTATCTTGGTCATGTGAGTGCTACGGTAAAAGAAATGAACCAGCGGGAACTGGCACTAGGTACACGCAGCAGAAGTGGTGATCAGTTTGATATTTGGGAGGCCGTTTTTTCGCCGATGGATTCAGATGGTTATCCCAGGCGCATCTATGATAAATATACCGGTGCCATTGATACTGCGGTGGCGAGGCACTGGCGTGACAATTATGATCTTACCAATATCATTAAAAGAGACTGGCCAACAATTGGTGAAAAGTTAAAAGGAAAAATTCATGTATATGTGGGAGATATGGATAATTATTATTTGAACAATGCAGTGTATGCTGCCGAAGATATGATGAAACAGTTGAGTAACCCTGCCTGTAACTGTGAAGTAGCGTATGGCGACCGTGCAGAGCATTGCTGGAATGGCGACCCTACACAGCCCAACTATATTTCAAGAATGCGGTACAACCAGATGTTTATAAAAAAATGGGTAGAAGAAGTGAAAAAAAGATCACCCAAAGGAGCTGTTCTAAATTCGTGGATGTACTGATAAAAAGAGTTCGCTTTCAGCAGATCTTTTTTTAACGGGTAACCTTCTTATTGTTGGTACCTGATTGCATAATTGATATGATTCAACCCTATGTATTTTATTTTGGAAAAGATGCAATGGCTTAATTATTCCGGTTAAAGTTTTGCAGGATTGATGAACAGGGCTTTCTATATCAACCCGGATGATTCTTTAAAAAGGCAAGTCATTTCATCCCGGCGTTGATCTTTAAGAAGGCCGTCAAGAAAAATAATTAGTTTTCTCTTGTCCACTCTTCGTGAATGGGATCTCCTTTAGAACTGGCTCCCTTATGTGTCCACACTTTATCATTGATGCTGCCATCAAAACTAAGTGATGCGCCTACCCGGCTACTGTCTCTCGAAAAGAACTCAATATGCTCTGTGTATTTAAAATAAAGTGGAAATTTCAGTATGGGAAGTTTCATCACGAATTTTTATAAATGAAAGTCTGATATTTGTGTATGAAGTTGTGACCGTACCAGCTTTGATGGGCATTGCAGAAAGCCGATAAAATTAAATAAACTCAAAATAACAATTTAACCATGTCAGAAACAATTGTCGCTTTACTTTCCCTCATTGCTTTGGAAGTAATATTAGGTATTGACAATATCATCTTTATATCGATCCTGTCCGATAAGTTACCCGGAAAAGAACGCAACAAACTCCGCTACTGGGGCATTGGACTGGCAATGGTCATGCGGTTGTTATTGCTTGCAGTGTTGTCATGGATATTAAAACTTGATCAAACGTTGTTTACATTATTTACTATTTCATTCTCTGGAAAGGGGTTGATATTGATTGTAGGTGGGTTATTTTTATTGTACAAAAGTACCCGGGAAATCTATCACAATTCGGAAATTGCTGCGGAACAAGTACCTTCTGTTCCGGCAAAAGCCAGCTTTGGAAAATTATTGGGTGAGGTAATTGTATTGGATCTTGTTTTCTCAATAGATTCTATCATTACTGCGGTAGGCATGGTGAATGAATTATGGGTGATGTACACAGCAGTGATCGTAACCGTCATCATTATGCTCATCGCTTCAAGGCCAATCAGTGATTTTATTCACAAACATCCCTCGTTTAAAATTCTGGCACTGTGTTTCTTGATGATGATTGGGGTATCACTGCTTGCAGAAGGTTTACAATTCAAAATCCCAAAAGGATATATTTATTTTTCTATGGCCTTTGCATTTTTGGTAGATGTGATACAGATTAAAACCGTGAAGCCGAAATAAATAGCAGATCACCAACGCAATTTTACGGGCGGTAGCATGGTGACCGCTATGGTATATTGATCATAAAAAAACCTCTTTGTTTTGTATTTAAAACAAAGAGGTTTAACATCATGACCTCTAATACAAACTACAAATAATTATTCCGCCTGATTTCGGTGTTCTTTGTCGGTCAACCATATTACATAAGTTAAAATGCCAGGTTGCATCCCTGATGTAAGTGTCTAATTTCAAACATATTTTCAAACCTAATCATACTGTCTGCAATACTTGATGTAATAATTTAAGCCCGTGGTGCAGAAACCGGTGGCGCCGCTTGCGGAACCACATTTTTACCCGGCCTGGTTGTTTTTAAATACGTAAAAATAGCTTTCAGTTCATCATCCGTCATGTGTTGAAACACCTTCCACGGCATTGGAGGTAATAGCGCTCTCGAACTGGCCAATCCTTTATATTTTCCATTTCTCAACGCATAAATAAATTGTTCTTCTTTCCAGTTGCCAATTCCGGTTGAGTCTGAAGTTAAGTTGCCAGCATAGGAGATACCCCATGGTCCAACCCAGGCAGTTAATGTATTTGTTACTGATAATCCTTTGCTTTCCATTTCTTGTCTGTTTACATCGGGAGGGGGCATCTGTGCAGGGTGACCGGATAAAAACAAACTACTGTCAATCTCCGGGCCATGGTCGGTCATCTTTTTGGGTGAATGACAATCATTACAACCGCCGATGGTAACCAGGTGTTCGCCCCATTTTGCCTGGCTGTCAAAGCCATTGAAGGATGGGGTTGTAGATACTGATAAAGCAGAGTGTCCTTCAGCCGTTTTTTGATTGCATTGCGAAAGCAGCAGGGCGCTTGCCAACACTGCCAACGAAATACCTGTTGAGAAAATTTTCATTGCAAATTTGTTTTAGAGTCATTAAGAGTTATTATAATCTATTGAATATATAATAAATATTTAATAGTTGTAACAGGTAATTTAGTCACTCGTTAAAGCAAGATATTTTTAGTCGTTGTCACCAGCCCGCAAGCCTATTAACCGTAAAAAAATGTGCCTATATTATAAACCGGGTAGTGTACGCAGGAGAAGCGAAAACCTTTTAAATGGAGTGCAAGAGTGCTGGACTAACATACCTTGTATTTACAAAAAAGCCTGCCGGGGTTAAATGGTTTCTGCTTTACCAACCTCAAAAAAGTGAGCCGATTTTATAAGCCTTACTCTATTTTGAAACCTGGCTGTTGTTATCGTACCAAATATCTACTGCTAATTTTCTATCTCAAAATATCGCTAGTACTGTGTAAAGAATAAATTGACGGTTCGATTTGTGATCCAATAGCTCGGATGGTCAATTGTGAATGGTGAAATGATGACCACCTGATCTATCGGGGTACACTTAACTTAACACTGGTAAATATTTGCAACGTTGGTAAAAGCATAATTGAAAATGGATTCGGAGGCACCAGGTTTACTCAACTTGTTTTTTGTTAAACAGATTTAAATTAATTGCAGAACGGGTGTTTTACTTCGGAAATATGGCAGCACTTTATGATATCAAATCAATTTTTATAAAAAATAATTTCTTTTAAAATGCAAGACGGTAAAGGTGTTCATTTTTTGAGACCCTTTATAAATGTCTCAAAAAATGATATGAGGCGTTCGGTTCTATTGGAGATGCTATTCTTGCAGCTCTATTAAAAGTGAATTTTGAATTAAAGTCGCAATCGTATGCAATTCCTAAAAGGGTTTGTGTTTTTTGTTCGCCTGTCTGCAACTTTTCTTTCACTGCTTCTATGCGATAATGGTTTATAAAATCATTTAAGCTTATTTCAAAACCCTGGTTGATAGCTTTGGAAAGTATGCTGGCATTGGTTTGAAACTGTTTTGCCAATTGTGTTAGTGACAATTCAGGATCTTCATACAATTGTGTCTTGTATCAATGTGAGTTTTATAATTCGTATCGTAAAATAAATAGTAAGCCAATTTAAAGTTAGCACAGCACTAGCTGCAATGAAGTCATTTTTTAGGGTAACGTTGCGGTACTTTAAACAGTTTTTGTTTTAAACATTATTTATCATATTGCTCAATCCACGAAAAGTTTTTTTGATAAATCGCCTCCTTATTTTTTTGAATAAAAATCAGGAACGCCTTTGCCACTTCAGACATTTTTTTTTGCTTCAACCATATCAGTCTCCAGTTTTCTATTAGTGGTAAACCCTTTACACGAATAATTTTTATATCCTTTTGTTTTAATTCATTTTTAATACTTAAAATAGACTGAATAGAAAATCCAAGGTCTGCCATCACAGCTTGTTTTACTGCTTCACTTGAAGTTAATTCCAGCTTTACATGCGGAACAATATTGGCTTTCTCAAAATAGCGCTGCATGGTAACCCTTGTTCCAGAGCCTTCTTCCCGGTAAATAAGGGGTATGCTATCGAATACAGCTTTACTTGATTGTTGAGTAATTTTAATTTCCGTATCAGCAGCGCAGGTTAAGAATAATTTATTGGCTACTAAAATTTCCTGTTCAATATTCAATGTCTCAGGCAGTACGGATACCAACGAGAAATCAACTTCATTGTGTTCCAGACTTTTGATAACTTTTGTTTTGTTGGTCACATCCATCAATAGGTCTATGCTCGGGTTGGCCTTTAAAAAATCTTTCAGATAATAAGGCATCACATATTTGCCGGTAGATACCACCGATAATTTAAGTCTTCCTGAAAGTATTCCTTTAAAACTTTGTGTTTGGTAATTAATAGAGGCTACTTCTTTTAAAATCCTATCTGCAATCTGGTACAATTCCCTGCCAAAATCAGTAATGTATAATTTTCTGCCTACGATCTCTATTAATGCTATATCAAACTGTGCCTGCAGGTTTTTGATTTGTATAGATACAGCAGGTTGTGTCATGTGCAATTCTTCCGATGCCTTGGTAATGCTTTGGTTTTGCACCACCAGCATAAAAACTTTAAGTTGCTGCAAGGTGAAATTCATAAAAATAGTTTATGGTTCATATAATAAAGATAAATGAAAGTATATAAATAAAGCCATGCAATTTTGCCAGACAAAAATTAAATTAATGACAAGAATTACAGTTGCAAAAGGAGATGGTATAGGTCCTGAAATTATGGATGCCACATTAAAGATTATTATGGCAGCGGGTGCAGCCATCGAAGTAGACGAGATTGAGGTAGGCGAGAAAGTTTACCTGGCAGGCAATCTTGCTGGTATTGCCAAAGAATCATGGGATGTTATACGAAGAAATAAGGTCTTTCTGAAAGCCCCCATTACTACGCCACAGGGTGGTGGCTATAAAAGCCTGAATGTAACTACCCGTAAATTTTTGGGCTTGTATTCCAATGTTCGGCCTTGCATGAGTCTTCATCCTTTTGTGAAAACGAAGCATCCACTAATGGATATTGTAATTGTAAGGGAAAATGAAGAAGACCTGTATGCAGGCATTGAGCACCAGCAAACAGATGAAGTAATGCAGTGTTTAAAATTAATAAGCCGCCCTGGCTGCGAAAAAATAGTACGGTATGCTTTTGAATATGCAAAACAGTATGGCCGTAAAAAAGTAACCTGCTTTACCAAGGATAATATCATGAAACAAACAGATGGTTTGTTTCACCAGGTGTTTGATGAAATTGCCAAAGAATACCCGGCAATTGAAAATGAACATTGGATAGTTGACATTGGCGCAGCAAAAATGGCTGATACGCCGGAGATTTTTGATGTGATTGTGATGCCGAATTTATACGGCGATATATTGTCTGACGTGGCAGCACAAATAACCGGCTCGGTTGGCTTGGCTGGTTCTGCCAATATTGGTGAGCAATGCGCCATGTTTGAAGCGATACATGGATCGGCACCAAGAGTAGCAAATCAAAACAGGGCAAATCCCTCGGGTCTGCTACAGGGAGCCGTGATGATGCTCAACCATATAGGACAGGGATTAATTGCAGAAAAAGTACACAACGCCTGGCTTAAAACCATTGAAGATGGCATACATACTTATGATATTTATAAGGAAGGTATCAGTAAACAAAAAGTAGGTACCAAAGAATTTGCTGAAGCGGTAATTAATAACCTGGGGCTACAGCCTTCAATTTTAAAACCAGTTCGGTTTGATAAAAATTCTGCTTTGATACTTCCTAAATATGAAAGAAAAGAATCAAAACCTAAAGAATTGGTGGGCGTAGATATTTTTGTACATTGGAAAGGAACCGATCCGGATGCTCTGGCTCATATCATCGGGGAATTAAACAGTAAAGATGCTGAACTTACTATGATTACCAACCGGGGTATCAAAGTTTGGCCGGAAGGTTTTGAAGAAACTTTCTGCACCGACCACTGGCGTTGCCGTTTTAAACCAGCAAACGAAAATGTTTTTACAAAAGAAGGTATTGTGCATCTACTTGGTAAAGCAATAGAGAAAAATATTGATACAATCAAAACAGAAAACCTCTATTCATTTGATGGCAAGCCAGCTTTTTCGTTGGGACAGGGACAGTAAAAATATGGATTACAACACTAGCGTCCCATTGTTGAAATTGCTTAAACTATAACTCAATAGAATCAATACTTTTAGCGGATACGGAACCTCTAAATGAGTTTAAATCATTTGGGTAACAAATGTCCTTAAATGATTGACTATACTTTGTGATATGGAAATAAGTTTTTCGTCATTGGGATGCTAGTCATAAAACAAATAACATGAACCTACAGCTTATACAAGGTCAATTCAGCACACAGGAAGCCATTGATATCATTACACAAATGATTAACGTGAAGATAAAATTTCATGAAAGTAAAATTGATAGCGCACACAACGAGGAAGATATAAAAATGAGGGAGCAAAGAATCAAGCAATTACAGCAACACCTCCATGAAAGCAGAATTCATATAGAAAAGCAAGGTGGAGTGATTACGATCACAAGTGAGCTTTCATTTGATTAAGTTGATGAAGAAACAGGTTTAAACTAAAATAGCAGAAAATTTATTTCATCCGATGCAAGTAAGGTTTTGATTGCGATTTTTATACTGCGCAATGGATAAATTAGGGAGTTCCGATTTTGCTCATTATAGTTCAAATGTACAAGAGTGATTATTAATCCTTTTTACCAAAAAAGATTAATAATAAAATTATATTTGCTACCGAAGCTTAATAAAAAAACTTCCGCTTGGTTCATAAGAAAGTAGTTCATTAAGTTATCCCTTGTTCACTATAGCAGTAAGATAAACGATTACTAAATGGCAATATTTGGTTAGACGGAAGTACTGGTAAAGATGCAGCACTTTCCGAATAGCGCTCAATAGCCCTGTTAAAAATAAAAGGCTTTTATTAAAAAGGCTTTTGATGCTGCAGATCAGAGAAGGGATGATGTAAAGATTGATGGTTTTATAGAAACAATAATTATAGAATAACTCATTGTTATTATCGTTTGAAAAGGGAATAGTAAATGATAGATTCTACGAATTTATTTTACAATCGCAAGGCTTTGCTTGTTACTAAACACAACAAGGAAAATGTAATCGTACCATTGTTTAAAGAAGGCTTTGGATTGGATATTGAAGTAGCTACTAAAGTAGATACGGACCAGTTCGGCACATTTAGCGGAGATATTGAAAGACCCGATACACAATACAATACGGCCAAATTAAAAATCTTAAAAGCTTTTGAACTGTATCCTGAAGCAGAGATTGCCATTGCGAGCGAAGGTGCTTTTAATCCCCATCCAGATTGCCCTTTTATCCCTTTAAACACAGAGGTTGTGCTGTTGATTGATAGAAAAAAACAGTTAGAAATATCCGGGAGATATTTGTCACTTGCCGCAAATGTAAAAAAGGGAACGGTGTCAACTATGCAAGAGGCATGGGACCTGGCTACAATAATTGGTTTCCCGGAATATGGTGTAGTACTTAAAGCGGAGAAAAACGAAAACAATCAGCCTTATATTTTTAAGGATGCAACAACAGCAGGCGGTCTGGAAGCTGCATTGCGTTATTTTTTTGATATTTCATCCGATGGAAAAATTGAAATGCAAACAGACATGCGGGCTCATCGCAATCCATCTCGAATGGAAAATATCAGGCTTGCCACATTTCAACTTATCAAAACAATTCAATCCGTATGCGGGCAATGTAATGCCCCTGGCTTTGATGTGAAAGAAGTGATCAAAGGGCTTCCCTGCTCCTTATGCAACGCCCCTACCAGAAGTACATTATCCTATATCTATGAGTGTAAAAAATGTAGCCATCGGGAAGAGAAATTTTTCCCCAATGGTAAACAACAGGAAGACCCCGGTTCGTGTGACTGGTGCAATCCATAAATTAATATGACTTCATATAAAACTGAAATAGGATCGGATATTAATAAAGCGGCTGATCTCCTGATGAGCGGTGAGCTGGTAGCAATACCTACAGAAACTGTTTATGGACTTGCAGGGAATGCATTTAGTGCTACGGTTATAAAAAAAATATTTGAAGTAAAAAACAGACCTTTCACCAATCCACTTATTGTACATATTGCCAGTGTAGATAAATTATCTTCCATCGTAAAGCAAGTCCCTGATATTGCTTTACGATTGCTTCATGCGTTTAGTCCGGGGCCATTAACATTGATACTCCCTAAAAAAGAGATGATCCCTGATTTTGTTACGGCTCATTCATCGCAGGTGGCTGTTCGTATTCCAAATCATCGCTTATGTCTTGAATTGTTGAACCGGCTTCCATTTCCATTAGCTGCACCCAGCGCCAACAAGTTTACCAGTATAAGCCCTACCAATCCTGATCATGTAATGAATCAATTGTCAGGAGACATTCCTTACATTTTAGATGGTGGTTTTTGCAACAACGGAATTGAATCTACCATCGTAGGATTTGAAAATGACACCATGCTGGTATATCGTTTAGGCGCCATAACGACTGAGCAGTTGCAGGAAATTCATCCCAACACCAGGCTGGTGAATGATAATAGGGTAATCCATAGTCCGGGAATGATGAAATATCATTATGCGCCTAAAACGCCGCTTTTGCTAACAGAAAATGTAGCCGGCACCATTCAATCATTTAGTACTAAGAAAATTGCTGTTTTATATTTCAAACAGCCTGCCGTAGAATCTGCTGCTGCTTATAAGCAAGTGCTTAGCATAAATGGCAGCTTTCAGGAAGCAGCAGCCAACTTGTATAAAGCCTTATATGAACTGGATAGACAAAAACCGGATATTATCATTGCTGAACGATTACCTGACATTGGTTTAGGACAATCTATTAATGACCGTTTAAAAAGAGCTACTTCAAAATGAACCAACAACCATTGCTGATAAAAGAAGCATCGATCGTAAATGAGGGCAATACCTTCATAGCAGATGTATTGATTGAAGAAGGAATGATTGTACAAATAGGATCGATATCAGCCAAAGGAAATTGTGAAATTATAAATGCGAAAGGGCTTTATCTTTTGCCGGGTGTAATAGATGCTCATGTTCATTTTAGAGAACCTGGTTTTACCCTCAAAGGAGATTTATATTCAGAATCACGGGCAGCGATAGCTGGCGGCGTTACATCCTTTATTGATATGCCCAATACTGTTCCCAATGTGCTGACGCAGGAAATTGTGGCCGATAAGTTTAATAGGGCAGCGCAAAATTCTTTTGCAAATTATTCCTTTTACATGGGGATAAATGCATCGAATTGGGATGAGGCTCTTAAAACTGACCCTGCTAAAATTTGTGCGCTAACAGATGATGGACTCTACTTTTCCGGGTGCGATCAATTGTTGGTTTCTAATCCGGATTATATGGAAAAAGTTTTTCGGGAATGTCCGATGCGTATTGCAATTCATAGTGAAGATGAGGAAATCATTCATGCGCAGCTCCGCCTGGCAAAAGAAGAATATGGTGACAATATTCCGGTGGAATGGCACCCTAAAATAAGAACGGAGGAAGCCTGCGTTTGTGCTACAAAAAAAGCATTGGCAGTTGCCAAAAAATACAATACCCGTTTGCATATATTACATGTATCCACTGGAAAAGAAGCGGCTCTTTTTGACAATAATTTACCCTTAAATGAAAAAAGAATTACAGCAGAAGTGTGCATTCATCATTTATGGTTTTGTGAGGATGATTACAAAAACTTAGGCGCAAAAATTAAATGGAATCCAGCAATCAAATCAGCCGCAGACAGAGAAGCTTTGTTACAAGCCTTGATTGAGGATAAGATAGATATAATCAGCACTGATCATGCTCCACACCTGTTAGAGCAGAAATCACTGGTTTATGAAAAATCACCCGGTGGTGCACCAATGGTTCAGCATTCTCTTATAGCTATGTTGGAGTTGGTTTACAATAAAAGAATTTCGCTGGAGAAAGTAGTACAAAAAATGTCGCACAATGTGGCTGAACTATTTGGTATTGAAAAGCGGGGTTTTATCAGGGAGGGCTACAAAGCAGATCTAGTATTGGTTGATTTGAATGCCCCCTGGAAAGTAACTAAATCAAACATCTTGTATAAATGTGGCTGGTCGCCTTTTGAAGAGATGATGTTTCATTCGAAAGTGATTAAAACTTTTGTGAATGGTTATGTTGTTTATGATAATGGAATAGTATCAGATAAAAGGACTGGCGAAGCTTTAAAGTTTCGGGTAGATTAAAATAATGGCAATTATTTAACGGGCATAAAACAGCATTGAGTTGGACAAATTGAATCGTTAATGTAAATTAAATGACAGTACCATTAATCAATGCCAGTATTCTTGAAACGGTCGTGATATTTATTACAGATTATTAAAAAACCAAATAGTTGTTACTCTAATTGTATTTTCGTGTGAACAGAATGAATAAAAATACAAATACCAGTACCAATTTTTTTCTGCCTAATTAAATTGGAGAGAGGTCTGTTGCAGTTATTCAGTGTGGTAGATATTATAAATAACCAGTTGCCAGGCACCCTTACAATAATTGCAGTGCTTAATCTTTTTTAACTGTTAGCATACAACAATAAAAACTAAAAATAAAATTATGAAAGCAAAAAAATCTGTCAAATTCATTGAAGGGAAATTTAGCCCTGTAGATGCAAAAGAAATATTAACCGGCCTGATGAATCATAAGATAAATTTTCATTCACTAAAAAACTTTAGCTCGGAAGTACGTTTTGGTAAACCGTGGGAAGGGTCAGATAAAAGAATAGAGGAATTGAAAGTATCAAGAGAAGAAATTATTTTAATGATCCAGCAAGCTATCGATAATAATACCAATCTAAGAATTGAATCATTCATCCACATTTCTTTTGAAAAATAACACCCGTGATTTTCTCTGACTTACCACTTTGGTCGAACAAGAGACAATAGCAGATTGGTTTCGCTAATAAAAAATTAACTAATGCTTCTCCTTAGCAGAAGCATATTTCAGCTTTGATAGGTTGGCCATATTAGCTGCAATTGTACAGTGGTTACTGTCTTTGTGTGTTCTGTTATTCTATGTTCTGTGATGGCTGGTTCTGTTTCTACTGCAGTTGTAATGGCGACAATGCCGGTTGTTACCGGTATATTTTTAAATGGATTATTGCTGATAAGATATTGTTGTTTTCTCAAAGTTTTTTAGCGATCAGGATGTTGCAGGCAGTCAATTTTTTTGCATTTTTTCTTTTACCATCGGGTATATTTTTTTATCGGGTTACTCTACAGTATTTTTTCCCATTCAGGCTCGGAGGTACACAGGATAGAAAGCATTTTTAGCCTGATTTTACTTTCTATATCTTCCGGCTCCAGTAGCGCCTTTAAATCCGTAATACGTTTTTCATTGGCAAAAAACTCCTCATGTTGTTGTATCAATGACTTGAACTTCTGCGGTAAATCCAAATCTTGCAAATAAAGAGAAGAGGCTTCGGTATGAAATTCATAATTTGACAAGAGTAAATCAAGCATCCAATTTTCGTTTTCAATTGGCTTGGGTTTTGCCTGATACAATAAAAAATATTGATTGGGTTGTTCTATCAACAATTGATGCTTGAAAGTAAACTCATTATTATTAATGATCAATTTTTCCACATCAGGTATTTGAAGGCTGTTGAACAACGATGTCATCTCCCCTTTTTCATTATACCAAACTACAAGCCTATACTGTTGGAATAATTTTTCCAAAGCGGATTGCACTTTCGTATTTATCGTAAACATATCGTTCATCCAATTTCGATTTTTAGTTAGAAATTACGAGAGGCGTTTCCATCGCTCTCGAATTAATTCTTTATATATATTCTTCAATTTATTATTCAGAAAACTGATCTCAATTATTTTTTCCCATTTTGGAATTGCTTTTTCCATTTTCTTAAAAATATTTTCCTGTTGTTTTGCATCCATATGCAACGTGTTGAATGCTATCTCAAAATCGCTTCGTTCTAGTTTTCTTTTCTTTCCATTTAAAGTAAGAGCCATGTCTTCATCATCTGCTGGATTAACCAATGCCGTTGCCACCAGGTCATAGGAAGCACTTAATACATGCCCGGTTGTTGGTTGGCGGATCAATGAAAAATTCTTCAAATGCATATCTGCATTTCCTGTTAGAAAAGAAAAAAGCACCAGCTCAAAAAAGTTTACGACATCCAGCCCCGGGTTTACAGAATATTTTAAAATAGCTTTTGCAATTTGTTCATATGAACCATGGTATTTATCCTCACTCAGCCTTTCTGTCAACTGGCACATGTCTTCCATATGCAGTTTCGTTTTTTTTATACGATCAATGCGTTTGGTAATATACGCCAGATTGCCAGATTGAAGCCTAATTAAACAATGGGGCACTACCTGAATTTTGGCAATACTTGCCAGGTGCATCGTAAGGTCTTCTACTTCGGGTAGGTGTGGGTATTGCGGTGAAGGGGGCTTTAGAATATAACCATCCCACATACCAACTATAGTAAATCGTTTTGGCTGGTTTGGCTCATCTGCTGATGCCAGGTGTAATGATAATTTAGGTTGAACACCGGTAATAGTGGTTTGGCTTTGTATAATTTGCGCTGCCAGCGCTTCCATATTATTTTCAGTGAATGCCAACTCGGGTGGAACAGGAACCCCAAACATTTTTTTACTGCATGTAGCATGAAAATCCACTTCTTCTGCTTGCAGCGTCAAATAGCAATATAGACAGCGTTTGTTCATTTTTCAATTTCATTTACCGGATAAACACTTACGGCACCAATACAATCTTTGCAACAAGCCAATAACAAGCCCATACGATCTCTTGGATTGAGTTTCCAGTTTTTTTCGGCTATATCAAGTAACCAACCTTCAGGAATCAACCCATCAAAAAAAGGAAACAGCATTTTGCTTGTAAAAACTTTGTCTTTTAATGGTAACGTAAGACTTATAGGCTCTGCATTGTCATTTTGAATGTAGGCCTCATCATATACAAAATGATATCCGTTCTCATCCTGTGTGAGCCAACCCGCTGTTTCGTTTTGTATTTTTATTTCCGCCTTTTTCATTTCTATTTTTTCCTCAATTTTGATCCAACTTTTTTGATCCCTGATGTTGAATTTTCTTGATTCTGCCCTTAATTGCTAAATTCTTCTTATTTCTACGGGTCCCAGTTTAAAGCCGAATAACTGCAGAACTTGGTTTACCTTATCAAGTCTCAGTGTTTGCTTGCCTTGTTCCAGATCCCGAACAAAACGTAAGCCGACTCCAGCCTTTTCAGCAAGTTCAATTTGTGTAAGCCCTGTAGCCCCTCTTTTTTCCTTTATAAATTCATGTAGTAACATATTTTATACCTTATCGGGTATAAATATAGCATTATTTATATAAAATATACCCTTTCGGGTATAAAATACGCCATTTGTCGCTTAATTATACCCGTTCAGGTATAATCAAGTTTTAATTACTCTTCTTCTTTTTCTAATCCTTTAATAGGTATTAAAACTTCTTTAAACTTGTGGTAGTTCACTTTTACACCATCGTCTAAATTAATACTGATTTTTTAGGTGGCAATGTTGAACAATGTTTTTTCATACTCCCTGCAATCTTTCAGCATTAGTTCCTGCTTATCTATTTCTTTAATCGCTACTGTTTTTTCACGGGCCGAAATATCTTCCCGCAAACTCAACATGGTTTGTGTTTGCCTGGCTGCTTCAAGTTTGCTGATAAAAGCCTGTAAGTAATCGTTGAGTAGTTTGCAGCACAAATCCGGCTGGTAGCGATGCATGTAAATGAGAGCTTTGAAATGCCCTTTTGGACTGCTGAACATCCAGTAAATAGGCCGCTTTTTATATCGCTTAATATGATCGTTGTAAAAGTCTTTTACAAAGTATTTGCGGATGTCTTTACCAATGGTATCTTCTATGTATTGGAGGTTTTCTTCAAAATGCTCGTTTCCAAAAGCAGCTTTCAGAAACACTTTGAACCTGCCGACTATATCATCATTAAACCATTCTGCATCCAATACCGGAATTATATTGTCTTCATCTGGAATGAAGGAAGGATTGGGAACTTGGGTTAAAAAATCTTGCAATGTTTCACCTTGGTTGGCTAAGATTAGCCTTGGTTTATCAAAACCGTAGCGACCGAATATGCAACCGGTAGAATAGCTCAATAACTGCAACAATACTGGAATAGGATCAATAAACAATTTGCCATTGACAATTTTACTTTCTTCTTGTAAAACAGTAATTTCTTGAAAAGGTACTTGAGGCGTTAATTCTTCAGTCAAACCATAAATTTCAATAAACTGCAGATTCAGTGCTTCTTCATTGAAGTGTAGCTCGTAGAATTTTTCAGACCAGTAATTTATAAAGTCTTCAAGAGCTAATAATATTTTGCTTTTATTTTGCTTAATCAGTTCATTTTGTTTAAAGTTCCATGATAATTCCCTTGAATCCCAATCAAGTTTTGCAATGATAATTGCCTTATTTACAAGGTTAATAAACTCTTCATTTATTAAATTTCGGTTCAATGGCATATTACGAAAATCCCCTGTTTGAAAATGCAATGTTGGATTTAAAACTTCAGAATAATTTTTAGAAAACTGAGTATTAATTAAACCAAGAATGGCAAGCTGTTCCTCTCTCTTTTTAAAAAATGCACTTGTCCCTGATCCATCGAATAAAAAGCCTTGTTCATTAAAACGAGATGAAAGAAATCCTGAAGTAATATCTGACCAAGTAATTGATGATTCGAAAATATGATCTAAATTAAAGTTATGTGCCCAAATTCTTTTCCCAGTAGGATGTAATGTTTTCTGCAATTGTTCCCCATCATTATACCAATCAACGATATGCTCATTGTTTCCTTACCATTTTCTAAACCTACCACCTTTAGAATATGGAAACCATTTGAGCTTGCTTTCTTTTGCTGAAATTCTATTTTTATAATTAAACCCAATGGACTTATAAGAACTCTCATGCCATAATCTTACATAAATAGCATTATTACCAGTAGCTAATCCCATACGAGTCTCAGCTATTTTACCAATGGTTCTAAAGAACCTATTATCACTAAGGTTTTAGTCACTATCCAATATCCAATTTGGCTACCAGGTATTTTTTCAAAAGCTCCTTGATACTCTTTATAAAACCATCCGCAGTTTGGGTTTTGAATAGCTTCTAAAGTTTTTGGCGCCTGGTTTTCTGATCCTTTGAAATCACTTAGTCGAACGTAACTTCCCTTTCCGTCAATGATGGGTTTGTTTCGTATCGTAAAAGTGCAAACTGGTACTGTTGCACTATCAAATCCAGAATATTCTAACTGACTAAGATTATTGATAAAATGATTATCAATAATGTTTACACGAAGCTTGTCATAACTTGAAATAAACATCCAAACAAAAGGAGTCATATAGCCTGTAAAGCCATCTTCGTTGCATAATTCCAAACATCGAATGATGAAAGTAGAAAACAAATCAGATTTTGTATGAGGATAGTTGGATTCTACAAATTGCTAAACCGATCCTTCCATTCTGGAAGAAGAAATATATGGAGGGTTAGTAACTACACAGTCGTATCGTTGCCCAAGCAAAGTATAAAGCTGTTTTAGTTTTAGTTGTCTGTCCGCAAATACAAAGCCTTTATCAACCTTTACATTTTCAATTTCTGTTGGTTCAACATTCACCTAAAAAACCAATGCTTTACAATTACCCATTAAAAAATTATATCCTCGCCTGGTAAGTAAACAGTTCGTAATAGCGTCCTTTTTTAGCAATCAGTTCATCGTGGTTGCCTCTTTCTGCAATTTGGCCGGCTTCTATTACCAGTATCTGGTTGGCCTTGCGGATGGTGCTGAGGCGGTGGGCAATTACAAAAGTGGTTCGGCCCTGCATCAATGCATTCAAACTTTCCTGGATCAGGGCTTCACTTTCAGTATCAAGGCTGGAGGTGGCTTCATCTAACAAGATGATTTTTGGGTCGGCCAGTATCGCTCTTGCAATGGCAATTCGTTGGCGTTGTCCACCTGAGAGTTTGATGCCACGCTCGCCAATAACGGTATCAAGGCCCAGTTCAAAGCGGTCGGTAAATTCATTCACGTAGGCGGAGCTAACGGCTTTTGCCAATCGCTCTTCGCCGGCTTGCGGACGTGCAAATAAAATGTTTTCACGAATGGTGCCTTCAAACAGAAAATCGTCTTGCAATACAACGCCCAGGTTTTTTCGGTACTCACTCAACGTTACTTTACTTAAATTAATTCCATCGATGGTGATGGTGCCCGAGTCGGGCGTAATGAAGGAGGCGGCAAGACTGGCGATGGTTGTTTTGCCGGAACCGGAACTGCCTACCAATGCCGTAACTGAGCCGGAAGGTGCATCAAAGCTGATGCTCTTTACTACTTCTTTTCCATGCTCGTAGGAGAAGGTAACCTGCTCAAATTTGATATCGCCTTTTATAGCAGGTAATTGGATGGTTCTGGTAAGGTCATTGTTTTCAGGGGCCATATTCATAATCTCCTGGGTTCTGTCCAATCCGGCAAATGCCTCGGTAAGCTGGCTGCCGATATTACTCATTTGCACAATGGGCGCAATCATAAAACCAAGGTAAAGCGTAAACGAAATAAACTCGCCAAAAGTAAGCGTGTTATGGATGATCATGTAACCACCAATGCCCATAATGCCCGCCGAAGCCAAACCCAATAGCAGCGTTGCCGAGCTGGTGATAATGGCAGTGGAAGTAAGACTCTTTTTTACGTTTTGAAACAATTGCTCTACGCCTTTTTCAAAAGTCTTGTTCTCCTGTTCCTCTGCATTGAAGCCCTTTATTACCCGTACCCCATTGATGGACTCTGTCAATCGTCCCGTTACGTCGGCATTGATAACGCCCCTCATTTTAAAAATGGGTCTTATGTAAGTAAATGCTTTTGCGGCCACTACCGCAAATATTGCTACCGGCACCAACACATAAAAAGTCATCATCGGGCTAATTTGTATCAGTAATACCAGCGAAATAACCGCCGTGATCAGGCCACCAATTAACTGAACCAATCCGGTGCCAACGAGATTTCGTACGCCTTCCACATCGTTCATGATACGGCTCACCAGCGCACCCGATTTGTTGTTGTCAAAATAACTAATGGGCAGCGAGAGTATTTTTTTCTGCACCTTAATTCTTAGTTGAGAGATGAGGTGCTGTGCCTCTACACTCAAAATTTTTGTAAGCATATACGAAGTAACCGACTGCACGATGATGGATCCGGCAACCACTGCTATCAGCACTTTAAGCATGTGCAGATCCTTTTTTACAATCACATCGTCCAGCAGGTATTTGGTAGCACCGGGTAATATCAGGCTCGCCAGTCTGCTAATTACAATCAGCAGTAATCCTACAAAAACGATTTTTCTGCGTGGCCAGATAAATTCTTTGAAAGCCTGCTTTAGGGTAACGGACTGTTTAGCTTCACTCATTGCACTTTATTTTTTTAATGAGTGCAAAGGTAAGGTTTGGGTAAAGTTTGTTTTATGATTGTTGTAAGATGGTGATGATGAATTTACTAATTTCCCTAAATAACTATATAACAGAACAGCAGATGGAATAGCAAGCCCTTTTAAAACACTTTCTTATTTACACCGGAAATTTGCAACAACCCCA
>JBBQKO010000002.1:0-52890 GCA_038327005.1 Chitinophagales bacterium
TTTTACTACGGGGCTGCAAAAGTAAGTAAATAATGCATAATCTGGTATTTGATTACAGGATAATTTATCCATTTTAAGTAAAATATGCTTTTATTTACTTATTGAAGCGTCATATCAAAAATAAAATCCCCACCCTAAGTAGTAGCGGTCTGTATTTCAATTTATAGCTTCTAGATTTAAGGTGCTTCCACACTAACCCTGATTCCTTCGCTATGGCTGGTAAACTCGGGCGCATACATGCATTGAATGGTTGTAATGCCATTACTAAAATTACCGGCATGGGTTACAAAAACCGGGTATTCAAATACATACGTTCCTTTTGATAGCCATCCAAAAAAGAAATTCGTGCTGGCATCTTTGGTACTTTCATAATATCCTAAACCTCCCTGGTATTTATATCCGCTAATTACATTCACTGGCTCCATACAAGCGGCACGCATATCTTTCATGTGAACATATTCCATATCCCGGTCAACCTTTAATTCAATTCTTACTTTTACCTTATCACCCACTTTTAAGGTAGCCCCATCAGATATGGCTTGTAATACAGGGCCTTTATCGGTATTTTTTTCAAAGAACAATTGCTTGCTTAGTTTTAAAGGAGTTGCAGCAGGTGTTATTTTATCAAGGTCTTCAAAATATTGCCAGTAGGCTGCTCCCCATGAAACTCCAGTGCTTACCGGGAGATTTTTCGGGTTGGCGGTTTTAAGGGTCACCGAAATATTCCCCATCGTAGGTTTTACATTTTCACCAGTAATTGTTTTTTTGAAATAGCCTGTACCAGCTTCCGTTTTATCATCGCTGCTTTTAATAACAGTGCCGCCAATGTTGATTGTTACTGCTGTTTCTTCATTCAGGCCATTACTTCCTCCCAATAGCAATGCATAACATGCTTCCGCTGTCGCTTTGGTGGTTTTCCAGTTTTGCGTTTGTTTTTGTTTTAACAACCAGGTTTTCAAATCATTGACCGTTTCAATGTTTTTGTCGATATCAATAAACGCTTCAATCATCATTGCCTGGCTTTCAATCGGTGCCTGGTGCCAGTAATAGCCGCCTGTAGCCCATTCTTTCCAATACATTCCCATTTCTTCCTTGTTGATGGCATTTTCTTTTAACGACTTTACAATGGCCTTTGGCGTTATGGCATCATTGCTGCGATGAAGTGCCAATGCAATCATTGCCTGCATACACTTCCCATTGTTCAACCAATATTTTTTTGCTTGTAAATGATAATAACTATACGCTGTTTGTGTGGCAGTGGGTACGGGGTAATCACTAAAGAAACTCCTCATATACAAGTATTGAATGGAAGTATAGCTGAGATGATTGTTTTTAAGAATCGACTTACTTTTCAACAGTTCTTCGTAATCAAGTTGGATTTTCTTATCCAGGTATGCTATGGCCTTATCAACCAGCATCTTTATTTTTTTATATTCAGTATCATTGAGTGCGTTCAATTTGCGAAGATGCCCAATGCCGGTTAAGATATATTGAGTCATATACCGATCATCAGGGCCACCTTTGAACCATACAAATCCACCATTGGAGCTCTGCATTTCTTTGAGTTTGTTGATTGCTTTAGCTCCTTCGCTACTCATCTTTACCATGTCGAACAATAGCGCAATATTTTTCTTTTGCTGGTTTTCATTTTGCGCATCTAATACCCACGGTGTTTCCTGCAACAAGGCGGATTTTAACTCCTCATTTTTTTGAAGGTTACTTAGCAATGCAGCGGTATCCAGTGTTTTCCATTTTTCAAAAACTGCTTTTATTTTCGGCATACTATTACTCACAAAGGTTGCGAGTGTATTGGCATAATACCGGTTAAAGGTTTGCTCTGCACAATCATACGGATATTCCATCAGGTAAGGCAAGGCCTGCACTGCATACCATGCCGGATTTGAAGTGTATTCCAGCGTTAATGCATGATTGGTGATGGTATTGCTGGTAACACTATTTAGCAATTTTTCAAATTTGAAATCTTTCTGACTGGTATTGCGCAAATTAAGTGGTAAGGTTTCTGTTACCAGCATCCGGTTGGTTAAAATTGGAAAGGCTTGTTCCTCGCCATCGGAGAAAGAACCACCCCCGTCCACTGAAGGGGAGTTATCCGACGATTTCGCTATAATTCTATAAGTTAGTGCGGAGTTGAAATTGAAGGGTATTTCCATGGGGAACTTTACCGCTATACTTTTACCAGCAGCTACCGTGAAGTATTGATTTGGAAAAACATTTTTAAACCAGCCATCCACTGGCTTGTTGGTAAAGGCATTGATCAGTTCTAACTGTGCGGTTCCGGTAATTTCTTTTTCGCTCAGGTTCACAATTTTTGCACTCAATTCCATTCTGTCTCCTTCTCTCATAAAACGTGGCGCATTGGGTTGCACCATCAACGGTTTCTGAGTAACGATCGTTTTTTCTGTATAGCCACTTGCAAGTGATTTGGTGTGTGCAAATGTCATCAGTTTCCATTGTGTTAATGCTTCCGGTATGGTAAAACTAAACGATACATTACCTGCCGTATCAGTAGTAAGATCAGGAAAGAAGAAGGCAGTCTCGTTGAAGTTTTTACGCACTTGAACAGTATTGTCTGATGCATTTTTATTTTTATCGGCAGTTGCTATGCCTGTTGAATCCGCTTTTATTTCTTTGTCATTGGTGATTTTTGGAGTAGTAAATTTTGACTGTTCAACAGCTCCCATTGCGTCTGCCTGCAGGGGAGCTGCATTCATTAACTGATTTTCAGATTCTCTCTTCATCGCTTTTTGCCTTCCGCCGTATGCAACAAGATAGCCTTGGTTTGATGAAAAAACAGGTAGTAATCTATCATACGATTTTGGATCGGCACTTACATAATCAACAGGTCTGGTATTGTATTCTTCTGATTGAACGGCGGAAAATCCATTTCCATTCCAATTGATATTGCTTATTAATCCCGGCCAAATATTCAATGCACTCCAGCTTTGTGGTTTAAACTGATCCAGACTTGCGTCATACATGCTTACCAGCATTTCTACAGCAATTTTTTCACCCTTGTTACCGGTTATTTTTGCCGTCCATTTTTCCTGGCTGCCTGGTAATATTTTATCCCTGAAAGTTTGATAAGAAATTGTGAGGTCTTTATTATTCCATGGGACAGCAAAGTTTTCTGCACCATTATAAACCCGGTTGTGTTGCACAAAAACATAACTCATTGCCATTCCTCCCCGGTCATTTTCAATTACCCCAATTTCATTTTCAAATGGCTGCTCCTGCTTTACAGATTGGTAAGTGGTGATGTTTGTTTGATCCATCTTACTTAAAGTATGTATCAGCCAGATGTTGTCGAAACCAGTGGTAATTGTATATTTTATTTTCTGACCTGGCTCACTTACTTTTTGTTGAACCATCACCGTTGCGGGATCTTCCTGATAAGCGTGGGATTTATCCTTTGCATTTTTTAAGATCAAAATAAATTTCTCTGCCTTTGCTTCTTCGCCGTATTTATCTTTTGTGGTGGCAACAATTTTATACCAACCTGCACTAAGTGATTTATTGGTTTCGCTTAAAACCAGCGGCGACCATTCGCCATTGATCGAAGTGGAGTCTGTTTGATCTAACATTTTTTCTCCCAATGGCCATTTGTTAGTTTGGTCCTCATCTTTGTAAACATCGTATGGGAAATTATTATAGTATTCATCTTTACTCATTACAAATTGATCCGGCATTTCCCAGTACCTTTCCCGGAATATTTTATTAGGTGATTGCACTTTATAAACAGTGATATTCACTTGCGCCTTTTCAAAAATATCGTTGATATTAGTGGAGCGAATTTTTAGATTCTTCAAGCTGTCGGCATTGATTTTATCAGCCAGTTCAATGTTTAATTGGATAGCGTGGTATGCCACTGCAACCGAGGTTTCACCACTTCTGGTTTCTCCATTCAGGTCGGTAATGTCAGCACTTACCTCATAGTAAAAAGTAGGCTGATCTTTTTTATTAATGCTTTCATCCGGGATGGCTTTGAAAGCAATATTGAATGCACCGTTGGCATTCGTAGTAGTTGTTCCATTGGTGATTTCCATTTCATCCCCTGAACCGTATGGAGGCATCATTTTACGACCGTAACCCCAGCCCCACCAAATGGGATAACGTACTTTCCGAACCACCCGATATTTTACTGCGACACCATCTATATTATTCCCAGCGTAGGCTTTTGCAATGCCGGTTACTTTAACGCTGTCGAATAACCGATAGGTACCAGTTGGCTTCAATACTTCCACAAAAAACTTTGGTCGTTTATATTCCTCCACATTAAAATAATAGGTGGCATTGGTTGTTTCATCTACCAATGAAAACTGTCCGTTCAAAACGCCTTCCGGCAATTTGAAGGTGCCGTGATAAGATCCAAATTCATTGGTCAGTATTTGCAACTCATTTATTTTTTGCCCGTTTACATCTTTTAAAATCAGGGTAGATTTAAAAGCCGGCAGGATAGCTGTTTCGGCAGCCTTGTTGCCTTTTTTTAGAACAATGCCTTTAAAATAAAGCGACTGCCCCGGACGATAAATAGACCGATCGGTAAATAAAAATGTAATAGGTTTTAAAACCTCAACATAGGTATTATAGTAATTGTCGTAGTTGTTTTCATCCATAAACAACTCATCATTTTTATGAATCAGTTGTAAAAGAAAACTTCGGTATTCTTTTGTTTGCTTTAGTTTGAAATAGCCGTTTTTGTCTGCTGTATATTGCTCGGCTTTTATTTGTTCATTCTGGCTGGTTTGATAATTATATTTGGTTTCCCATACCTGTACCTGCGTATTGGCCAATGGTTGTCCGTTTTTGCGGTTTACTACATTGTATTCCTGGTTACTATTATGTACATATCCGATGTTGCTCACATGGATCAATTGTTTGGCAATGATGTTTTTCTGAAGCGAAAAATTTTCATCAAGGCTTGCCAGTATATAATACATCCCGATTGGCAAGGCATCCACTTTTATTTCAACGGAATGTTGCTGGTAATCCTGCAGGTCGGGCAAATTGATGTTCCAGCTTTTGGTTGATTTTAGTGCAATAATTCCTTTCCATAATTTTTCATAACTACTGCGATCCGTTTTTTTTATTTCATTGTTGGATACTTTTACAATTCTCAAATAAAGCGCCTTTGCATTTTTATATTTAACGAGTGTTCTAAAAGGCAGATCAGGAATATTTACCTTTTCAGTTTCCAGGTTTAGCGAAGGCACCAAAATCCGATTTAATAAATTTTGGCAATTGGCAGCACCTTCTGTTTTTGGAAATTTTTTAATTACCTGCTCACAAATATCCTTAGCTCTTTTTATTTCATATTGATAATCGGTTTTTGTAAAGGGTTCATAAGCCTGGCCTTTATCTGCATAAATGTTTGCCCTTAAATACATGGCTTGGGCAACACCCGGCAATCCTGCAGTTCGATCTTCAATATTTTTTAGAGCGGTTTCAAATAAGGTTGTTTTATTTTCATTCACTGCGTTTTGATATACGAAATTCAACCGGATTAAATCGGCATCCAGTAAGGCATCTGTATCGGTATCGTTGAGATGGAACTTTAAAATATCCTGTAGCAGCAGGATTGCTTTATAATGAACAGAGGCGGTATCTTTTGTTTTGAAGGAAGCTTTTACAAATTCCGCAATGGGTGCAAAAGCAGTGGCTTCATTGATGGTGAATTGATAGGCCGGTTTACTAATATATTGCTCATCATTCATCAAATAGCTAAGCGCCCGATGGGCTAAAAAATCGAACAGGGTAGGGCGAAGTGAACGGGTATTTTCACCCTTTACAATGATCGGATCAAAGCCATCCAGCTTGCTTTCTTTTAATAGCTTTTCATTGGCCAATGATGCTTGGTATAGAATGGTAATGGTGCTATGTAATTTATCCAGACTCCAGGTACCGATGTCTTTACTTTTTACTTCTGCTAATTGCGTTCGGTTATAAAACTTGTACCGGTTGTTTTGAAGGTATTGCCAAAACATTTCGGCCTGCATGCTTTGCAGGATGTTCTTTGCTGGGGCTTTTGCATTTGCGATTAAAGTATCTACAAAAAATATATTATTCTCCCGGCTATCTTCTTCCACCAGATTGCGGTACTTAATTTGGTACATGCAACTTTTTATTTGCTGTGCATCATTGTTGTCTTTTAAGGCCAGTTTGTAAATAGTTAAAACTTCTGCCAATGCAGACTTGGTAAGTCCCTTTTTTTCAAAGGCTTCTACCTTTTTCCAGTTAGCTACATATTCGTTTTTTATTTGTGCCATCGGCTTATTGAGTAGGGTTATTATGAAGAATAACAACAGCGAAATTTTTTTTGAAAACATAGTGATCCGATTTTAGTTACAAGTTACAATTTGTTGAAGTAGTATGATAGCCGTTGCGGTTATTATACCAATGGTATTGATGAATGAAATAAAGACATTGCATAAACTGGGCCGATAAACTTTCCCTTTGACAAGGTATTTTAACATTTGGTTGCAGGCGAATGAATTTTCATGAAGGGTTTAGTGACGAAAGCAAATTTGAATTTTTCAATCTTAGCCAATTGTTATACTCTAAAGATAACCTGGCCTGAGTGCTCAGGTAAACAAGGGTGCTGCATTAACCTGGATGGAGCGTAGCCCGGACAATGATTTTTATTTTAAGGCTAGAGGCAGGCAGTTTGTAGGCACAGACCGCGGCATGTGCCTACAAAAAACAAAACCCCCGGCGTTTGCCAGGGATTTTAATATGATTTTTTACGCATTATTTTTTCAATGCATCTGCCATTGTCTTTCCAATATCAGCAGGACTTGCAGCAACGTGAATGCCACATTCAGCCATGATTTTCATCTTAGCGGCTGCTGTATCATCTTCACCACCTACAATGGCACCGGCATGTCCCATACGACGACCGGGAGGCGCTGTTTGTCCGGCGATGAACCCTACTACCGGCTTTTTATTGCCAGTTGATTTAATGTAATGGGCTGCTTCGGCTTCCATACCGCCACCAATTTCCCCAATCATTACGATGGCATCGGTTTCGGGATCATTCATAAAGAATTCAACAGCTTCTTTTGTTGTAGTACCAATGATTGGATCGCCACCAATTCCGATTGCGGTTGAAATACCTAACCCGGCTTTTGCTACCTGGTCGGCAGCTTCATAAGTAAGTGTACCGCTTTTTGATACAATGCCAATTCTACCTTTTACAAAAATAAAGCCGGGCATAATCCCCACTTTACACTCATCAGCAGTTATAATGCCTGGACAATTTGGCCCGATCAGGCGGGTATCTTTACTAACTAAATAGTTTTTAACCTTCACCATATCTTGTACCGGAATACCTTCTGTAATACATACTACCAAAGCGATTCCTGCATCTGCAGCTTCCATAATTGCATCGGCTGCAAATGCCGGGGGAACAAATATGATACTTACATCCGCACCGGTTTCTTCTACTGCATCCGCCACAGTATTAAACACTGGTTTTTCCAAATGGGTAGTTCCTCCTTTACCGGGAGTAACACCACCAACTACCTTGGTTCCGTATTCGATCATTTGGGTAGCATGAAACGTTCCTTCTGTACCGGTGAAACCCTGTACAATAATTTTAGAGTCTTTGTTTACGAGAACTGACATTGGTATTAATTATATTAGAATGAAAAATTTTGGCAAAGATAGGATAGTAATCAGCAAATTCGAAAATTAGCAAATGCAAAAACTTACGGACTGCTGGTGGAAAATAGTTTTCAAATTTATCCGATTCTTAATTTTTAAATAAATAGTTTTAGACAATCTCCTCCCCATTATTCATCATCTCTTCCATATTACGGTCGTCGGAAATGATGCCCTTTGCTTCCAGCATACGCATGTCTTTGGCATCCTGCAAAAATTTGGAGGCAAAAATAAATTCGTTCAGGCGTTCGTTTTTTGAGAAGATAATTTCTTCATTGTTGCCGTTCCATTCCTTTTGGCCTTGGTACATGTACAAAATGTTTTCACCTATTTCCATTACGCTGTTCATGTCATGGGTATTGATTACGGTGGTCATATTGAACTCTTTGGTGATGTCGTAAATGAGCTTATCTATCACCATACTTGTTTGCGGATCCAGACCAGAATTGGGTTCATCGCAAAATAAATATTTTGGATTCAGTACAATCGCCCTTGCGATACCCACTCTTTTTTTCATGCCGCCGCTTATCTCTGCAGGAAATTTGTTATTGGCATCTACCAGATTCACCCTTGCCAAAACTTCGTTTACACGTTTTAGTTTTTCTTTGTGACTCAGTTCGGAAAACATATCCAGCGGGAACATTACATTTTGTTCCACCGTCATGCTATCAAATAAAGCAGATCCCTGGAAAAGCATGCCTATTTGTTGACGAAGCTCTTTCCGGCCTTCATTTGACATATCTGTAAAACTGCGGTCATCATAAATAATTTCTCCGCTATCAGGTTCAAATAAACCCACCAGGCATTTTTGTAAAACCGTTTTACCACTTCCGCTCGTGCCAATGATGAGGTTGCACATGCCCGTTTGCATCACATGACTCACATCATTCAACACAACCTTGTCATCAAAACTTTTCTTGATATTCTTAAATTCAATCATATACTTCGTCTCCTGAATTTACTTTGTTAATAATATCTGAGTTAGCAGGTAATCAGCAAACAACAACATGATACAGCTTACCACCACACTTTTAGTACTGCTTCGTCCAATTTCAAGGGCACCTCCTTTTACATAGTATCCGTAATAGGAGGGAATGCTGCTAATGATAAACGCAAATGTATATGATTTAATGAGTGCGAAAATTACGTTGTAGGGTATGAATTCTTTTAATAAACCTCTGTCGAATGTACTGGCAGACAATATACCAGATGCAACGCCAGCAAGCCTTCCGCCCCAAATACCCAATACCATGGATATTATTACCAGTAATGGTATGGTTAATAAAGCAGCCGCAATTTTCGGTAAAATAAGATAAGCTTTTGTATTGATGCCCATAATTTCCAACGCATCTATTTGTTCGCTTACCCGCATATTGCCCAGTTCGCTGGCGATTTTACTTCCAATAACACCTGCCAAAACGATACAAACCAGGGTAGGCGCAAACTCCAGAATTACGGTATCCCTTACTATTTGTGCAATGGTTTCGGCAGGAATGATTGGACTCACTAACTGGTAGGCTGTTTGAACGGCACTTACGGCACCAATAAAAACAGAAATGATGGAAACAATTCCCAACGATCCGATGCCGATATCGGAACACTGGTGCATAAATTCTTTCCAATACATTTTATAATTCTCCGGTTTGGTAAACATGCCCCTTAGCATAATAAGGTACCTGCCAAAATGTGTAAAAAACTCCATGCGTCAAATTTATTGAAAAAAGATAGAAAATAGGTTTGATTATTTATGAGACCAATTGAAAAACAGGTATATATTAATGTTTAAACGATTACACCTTTTTTAAGAGGTTAGCCTTTTTAGTATTATTTCCTATCCGAAATAAGCAACTCCTTCAGGTGCTGGTACATTAATTGGGGCATAGTACTACACTTTAGAAATGCAGGATTATTTTGGTAGTGTTCAGATAACTCACCTGCCAGTTGTTTTATCTTTTCATCTGTAGATAACTTTTCATCTGCGGCGGCTACCCGTAAATCACGCAGCCGTTGCCGTTCTGATTTAATCCGACGGATGATTTGCGACCGTTCTTCCTGCTGGTATTGTTTGATGACCTCAGTGTTGAGATAGGTTTTTACCAGTTCAACAAAAACAAAGTTTTCTTTAAAAAACTGCGGCAGGTAATTGTTCTTACTGCCTTCGTATGACTGCTGGTCAAAGTCGATGGAACGTATCTTAAACTGCACATCATCAAAATCCTGGGTTATGTCGAAAATGAAATTGTAGCTCCGCATATCGCCCAACAAGCGCACAAAACACCGCTCATTGAATTTTACAAATTCTTTGGCAATTCTTTTTGGATTAAACTCCGGCCTTTGCAGGTAATGCGTAATAAACATATCGCCGGGTACTCCCGAAATATGTTCTTCTACCAGCGTATTGCCATCAATTAAAAAGTTCATAAAATTGGGCGATAGCAAATGCTCCAGCTCCATTCCAAATATGCGGGAAGAGTCTGCTACTTTAATATAAAAGTAGTCGTACACTTCATTGTAATTGTTGACTATTTTAATCCTGAATGGTTTTGAGTTTCCAAAAAGGCAATAGTCAATCCGTTCGATGTATAAATGTTCTTCCGCCTTGGTATGACCGCTTGATTTTAAAATCGAGTACATCCGCTTAAGCGAGGCGTGTATTTCATCTGTAAGAGATGGATTAAAAAATACAGACTCCCACAACGTGTCTTTACCATGACTATCGATTACTGGTATGCTAAAACTAAAATGTTTGAGGGTATCATAAGAAACAGGCAGAGACATTTCTCTTCCGTATCTTTTTAAATATTTCCTGAAAGACTTGCCTACTTCAAATGAAATCTTCTTTTTCGTTACCCGAACATTGTTGTCCATCATATTTTAAGATTCGTTGGGTGTTCTTTGAAATTGTCTCCACCACTTGCTCTTGCTAATCGCTTCCTTTGTATCGGCTTCACTTTTCATTTGCGCATCTACCACTGCAATCAGTACCATGTTAAAGATAGAACGGATTGAACTTCCAAGTTGCAACACGTGAACCGGTTTTTTTAAGCCCAATAAAATGGGGCCGATAGAATCTGCACCGCCCACTTCCTGCAACAAATTATAGGCAATGTTACCCGCTGCAAGATTCGGGAAGATTAGGGTGTTTACTTCTCCGTCTAACAATTCTGTAAACGGATAGTTGTCTTTCAGAATTTCTTTGTTAAAGGCCAGAATGCCTTGTACTTCACCATCGCAAATTAAGGTAGGGTCTTTTTCCTTCACTATTTCCCTTGCTTTTCTAACAAGATTTGCCTCCGGCGAATCGCTGCTTCCAAAGTTAGAATAGGATAGCATGGCAATGCGTGGCACAATATTAAATTGCTTTACTTCCTTTGCCGTTAATAATGTAATTTCTGCCAACTCTTCTGCACTTGGATTAAAGTTAATGGTAGTGTCAGCTAGAAATAACGGACCACGTTTGGTCAGCAAAATATACATACCTGCAATCTTCTTCAACCCTTCCTCTCTTCCGATGGTTTGTATGGCGGGTCGGATGGTGTCAGGGTAATTTCTCGTTAAGCCACTGATCATACAATCTGCTTCTCCACTTTCTACCAGCATGCAACCAAAATAGTTACGGTCCTTCATCATTTTATTCGCTTCGTGGCGGTTGATGCCTTTGCGCTGGCGCCGTGCATAAAATGAATCTGCAAATTGCTTTCTCAATTCTTCTGTATCATCTGCCTTTGGATCAATGATTGGCATATCGCTGATATCAATGTTATTTTCAGCCGCTAAACGTAGTATTTTTTTAGGATCTCCCAACAAAATCGGAAAGCCGACACCTTCTTCTACTGTTAGTTGGGCTACTTTTAAAATTTTTACATTCTCTGCATCTGCAAATACTACCCGCTTAGGATCTTTTCTTGCCTTGTTGCCAATTACCCGGCTCAATTGGTTATCGATGCCAAGGCGTTTATTCAATTCCAATTCGTAGGCCTCCCAATCTGTTATCGGATGTTTAGCAACCCCACTTTCCATGGCAGCTTTTGCTACGGCAGGTGCTATTGTAGAAAGTAATCGTGGGTCCAACGCTTTTGGAATAATGTAATCGGGGCCAAATGTTATTGTTTTTTCGTTGTAAGCAAGGTTTACAATATCCGGAACTGTTTCCCTGGTTAATGCGGCCAATGCCCTTACTGCAGCCATCTTCATCGATTCATTGATGGCAGTCGCCCTTACGTCCAAAGCTCCACGAAAAATATAGGGGAAGCCGAGTACATTATTAACCTGGTTAGGATAATCACTTCTGCCAGTTGCCATAATCAGATCTTTGCGAACGGAGGTTGCGAGGTTATATGTTATCTCCGGGTCAGGATTTGCCAGTGCAAATACAATGGGATTTTTGGCCATGCTTTTTACCATTGCTGCACTCACAATATTGGCGGAACTAAGTCCTATAAATACGTCTGCACCTTCAAAAGCCTTTGCCAGATCGTACTCCTTATACTTTTCATCTACACAAAAAGTTTTTTTCAGGTCATCCACACCTTCCCTGCCTTTGTATAAAATTCCCTTTCTGTCAAAAACCATAAAGTTGCTATGGGTTGCTCCCAGCGATTCGTATAATTTCATACAAGCTACGGCTGCAGCACCTGCACCACTCACTACAATGCGTACCTCCTCAATTTTCTTTTTCTGCAATTCAAGCGCATTTAGCAAACCCGCTGCCGATATAATCGCTGTACCATGCTGGTCATCATGCATGATCGGTATTTTTAATTCCTCTTTTAACCGTTGCTCAATATAAAAACATTCCGGAGCTTTAATATCCTCAAGGTTGATACCACCAAATGTTGGCTCCAATGCTTTTACAATTTGCACAAATTTTTCAGGATCCGTTTCGTTGATCTCAATATCAAATACATCTATGTCGGCAAAAATTTTAAATAGTACGGCTTTTCCTTCCATAACTGGTTTGCCGGCTTCGGGCCCAATATTGCCCAATCCTAAAACAGCCGTTCCATTACTGATAACACCTACCAGGTTTCCCTTTGCAGTGTATTTATAAACATCTTCGGGATTAGCCGCAATTTCAAGGCAAGGCACCGCTACGCCGGGTGAATATGCTAAAGAAAGATCTCTTTGTGTTTTGGATTCTTTGGTAGGAATTACTTCAATTTTTCCGGGTCTGCCTTTGGCGTGATACTCCAGAGCTTGTTGTTTACTTAGTTCTTTTGACATGGCATGTTTTTAATTTCCTATGAAGTTTGTTGTAACCGGCTGATGTTTTTTAGATTCCGAAAAACTTCGGATTTTGTTGGTGCATTTTTTTGAACCATCAAAATTTCTTTACTTAACATCCCTGTCTGCTTCTCGCAGCCAGGCAGGGTTGTGGCACGCTCTTCAACTGAAATGCTTCTATCAGATTTTATTATAGCGTAGTTAAGCATCTAGTTTTAATAAGGAAATGATGTTTTAAAATCAGGTAATCTATATGTGTAATTTTTTTCGTTTTAAACGGCAAGTCGTTTTAAAAAGATGGTGCAAGGTACTAAATGATTTACAATGAAGGTTAAACAATAGTCTTTGAAATGATGTAAAAAGAAGCAAATAATTTTAGCCCGAACAGCCGGTCACCGGTCATAAAAAGCTGTCAACAAAAAGCCTTCCGAAACTTTTGTTTTTCGGAAGGCAATATTCAAAAAAGCAATTTATTGTGCATTGGTAGCACCGAACAATGCCATCATCCCCATACCAATTTCGATGGCATTTTCATCCACATCAAAAGTAGGCGTATGGCCACCGATGGTAATGCCCTTTGCTTCATTGCGTGTACCCAGTCTAAAAAAACAGGCAGGTATTTTATGAGAATAAAAAGCAAAATCTTCGGCCCCCATTCTTAATTCGGTTTCGGAAACATTTTCTTTTCCAAGATAAGATTCGGCTTTTGATCTTGCTGCTGCACTTAATAATTCGTTGTTAAGCACAAATGGATATCCCACATCAATTCTTATATCAATTTCAGCACCCATGCTGTGTACCAATTCGGTCGACATTTTTTTGATCAGGTCATGTGCTTTAAAACGCCATGCTTCATCCATTGCCCTGAAAGTGCCCATCAGCTTAACTTCTGATGGAATCACGTTGGTCGTATTGCCACCCTGGAAAGAAGTGATACTTAGTACTGACGGATTAAACGGGTTATTATTTCTGCTAACGATTTGTTGCAGACTTACAATTAAATTGGATGCGATTAAAATAGTATCTGCCGTAAACTGCGGCGCAGCAGCATGGCCACCCTTTCCTTTGATGGTGATGTAAATTTCGTCGGCACTGGCCATTACCATTCCTCCACGAAAACTAAGTTTACCAACATCCAGTATCGTGTGTACATGTAAACCGAAAATACTTTGCGGCGCAGGATTTTCTAGAACGCCTTCCTTAATAAGCAAACTGGCTCCGCCCGGATTTTTTTCTTCACCCGGTTGAAAAATTAGTTTAACGGTACCTTCCCATTCCTCTTTTAACTCGCATAAAATTTTGGCAGCACCGAGTAAACAACTCGTATGCACATCGTGCCCACAGGCATGCATAACGCCGGGTATGGTTGATTTATAAGGAAGGTCATTTGCTTCAATAATGGGGAGCGCATCCATATCAGCCCTTAAGGCCACAACTCTTTTACCGGGATTTTTACCTTCAATTAAACCAACAACTCCGGTAGTAGCTTTTATTTCAAATGGAATATGTAGTTCGCTTAATTTTTGCTGAACAAATTTGGAGGTTTCAAATTCCAGGTAGCTCAACTCCGGATTGGCATGCAGGTGGCGTCGAACACCAATCATTTCTTCGGAGTATTTTTTTGCCAGCGTTTTTATCTTCGTTTCTATTGTTTCGCTCACGGGTTCAGTTTAAAAGTGAAAAGTGAAAGGTGAATGGTGACCCGATAGCTATCGGGTGGTGAAATTTGTAGAGTACTCCAATAGTCCTTGATCATTAATTGATAATTATTGTTTGCTTGTTGCCTCGTTAGCTACGAAATCTAATTATACCAAAAATCAGTATTCAAATTTTGGTCTTCAATTTTTTGATCCCTCGAAAAATGGTCTTCAGCAGCCTTCCCAAATAACTTTAAAAGACGAAGGTCTTGCAATCTGAAAGCCATCTGCAAATTTTATTCACCACCCGATAGCTATCGGGTTACTATTCGCCACCCTTCACGTTATAAAATATCCTTCTCTTTATTTTTATCTGGTTTTACCTCAATTATTTCAGGCACTAAATAGATATTGGTGGTTACCAGTTTATTGTTGATGATATCGTTTTTGTATTGATCTGCTTCTTCCTTTTCTAAAAAATTACCAAACTTCAGTTTAATATAAGGAGGCTGAAAACTCATGTAAACCTTTTGTTCCGGGAAACGTTGCAATAGTCTTGCCCTTAAATTCATTGCCTTCGCACGATCGTTGGTACTCAGCACCATCAGGCGGTATCCTTTCGCAGATTTTGGGCCCAGCGCAAGCGTTTCATTAAATTCAGCTTCCTTTTTAGCCAGAATATCCAGGCGGCTGTCTTTAAAAACAGTCACTTTTCCAGTAGGCGCAGTCGTATCTTTTGGTGGAACAATTTGTGCCCGTATTGCGCCTGCTTTTAAAAAAAGTATAGCAATAATAATTAATTTTTTCATGGTATTTTGTTGGCAAAAACTGTTCCATTTAATTTTCGGGAACCGCTTCATTTACAATCGCAATACTGCTGCTGCAACCTATCCTGTTAGCACCTGCGTCAATTAATTGTTTGGCAAAAGTATAGTTTTTTATACCACCACTGGCTTTAATACGGATGCTATCTGCCAGGTGTTTCCGCATCAGTTGTACCGCTTCAAGCGTAGCACCCTTCTCCGCATAGCCGGTAGATGTTTTCATGAAATCAACACCAGCAGCACCATATAAATCGCAGCATTTTATAATCTCCTCATTGGTCAATATTCCTGACTCAATAATAATTTTAATCAGCTTGCTTTTGCTTTTTACAATGGGTAAAATAGCATTGATTTCATTGGCTAAAAATTGCCAGTCATTATTTTTGATGGCACTTATATTAATTACAACATCCAGTTCATCTGCCCCATCAATGATAGCCAAAACTACCTCTGCCACTTTTGCTTCAATGGCGGAATAACCGAAAGGGAATCCAATAACGGTCGCCACTTTTACCGTTGAAGTACCTACCAATTCTTTTGCTTTTTTTACAAACAGCGGCGGCACGCATACTGCTGCAAATTGGTATTGTAAGGCTTCGCTGCAAAGTTTTTCAACATCTGCAATGGTAGTGGTCGGTTTTAAAACAGTATGATCAATATACTCTGCAATATTCATATGTATTTTTTAAAAGAACAAAATTACAGTTTAGCGATCGTAAAAATGCAGGTAGCTTTTCAAATAAATAGTGCTTCTTCTAAATGGGGAGATATTTATTTTAAATACATGTAACGTAAAAGAGGAATAGCAGTTGAGGGTTGGTTTTAAAAGTCATTCTGACCGGCAAAAAATCCGTTTGTTCTTGAGCTAATTTAAATTATAGCCGGTAATTGATGTAATGATGGATTGATTATATTTATCGTTTCCAAATATTTAACCAAAACAATTAATTGATGAGAAAACCATCCATTCTGCTGGTGAGTTTTGTATTGCTTTTAACATCCTTACAACTGCATGCACAAGCCACTTTTCCTGTTAACGATGTAGCTACGCCGAGAGAAGGCTGTTACGCATTTATTAATGCCACCATTACTAAAGATGCACAAACTACTTTACAAAATGCATCCCTGGTCATTCGCCAGGGAAAAATTGTAAGTGTTGGCATTATTGTTTCCATTCCAAAAGATGCGGTGGTGGTAGATTGTAAAGGGAAATATATTTACCCCTCGTTCATCGATATTTATTCAGACTATGGCACACAGGCTGTAAAGAGCGAGGCGGGTGGTTTTGGCCGTTCCTCTCAAATGTTGTCCAATACAAAAGGTGCTTATGGCTGGAACCAGGCCATCAAATCTGAAACCGATATTTCAAAATTATTTGTTGTAAACGAATCCAAAGCAAAGGAACTGCGAGGTATTGGAATGGGCACTGTGCTTACGCACCAGATGGATGGTATTTCAAGAGGTACCGGAGCCGTTGTAACCCTTGCCAATGAAAAGGAGAATCAAGTAATTTTAAAGGCGAAAGCCTCTGCCAATTATTCTTTTGATAAAGGAAGCAGCACGCAGGACTATCCAACCTCTTTAATGGGTGCTATTACTTTGTTACGCCAGAATTACCTGGATGCCCAATGGTATAAAACCAAGCCGGACGATGAAGGATTGAATCTTTCATTACAAGCTTTTCTGGATAACCAATCGTTGCCCCAAATATTTGAAAGCAGCGATAAATGGAGTGATTTAAGGGCTGATAAAATTGGGGACGAGTTTGGCGTGCAATTCATCATTAAAGGCAGTGGCAACGAATATCAGCGAATAGCTGAAATAAAGGCAACCAATGCTACGTATATTCTTCCCATCAATTTTCCGCAGGCGATGGATGTGGAAGATCCAACGGATGCAAGATTTATTTCGCTCGCCGATTTAAAACATTGGGAAATGGCTGCTATCAACCCTTCTGCATTTGAAAAAGCAAATATTCCCTTTGCCATCACAACCAATGGCTTGAAAGAAAGCAGTGCTTTTTTAGCCAATCTGCGCAAAGCAATACAGGCGGGCCTGAGCGAAGAAAAAGCGATGGATGCGTTGACAAAAATACCAGCTACACTATTGAATATGTACAACGAGGTAGGTAGTCTGGAAGCAGGAAAGATTGCTAATTTTTTAATCAGTTCGGGACCTGTTTTCGCAGAGAAAACAGTGATCTATCAAAACTGGGTTCAGGGAAATAAATATGTAGTGAAGGAGGATGGCTGGAAAGATAGCCGTGGTACTTATAACCTGGTGATCAACAATGAAACCTATCAGTTGGAACTAAAAGGTGATGCCGCTAAACCCACTGCTTCATTGATTGCAAAGGATACTGTAAAAGCAGATTTGGTGATGAATGACAGGTTGGTAAAATTAAATTATAGTTGGAAAAAAGATGCCAATTCGGTGGTAAGATTGAGTGGCGTAATGACGGGAGATCAATGGAGTGGAACCGGGCAGATGGCCGATGGGAAATGGGTAAGCTGGACGGTTACAAAGTCAGGCGAAATGAAGGAGGCCGCTGATACCATGAAAAGAAAAGGAGGCGAAGCCGTTGCAAAAATTGAAGGCGTGGTTACTTATCCCTTCAATGGATACGGTTACAAGGAATTACCAAAACAGGAAAATGTTTTAATAAAAAATGCCACCGTATGGACTAGTGAAAAAGAAGGCAAATTGATAAACACGGATGTGTTGGTAAAGAAAGGTAAAATATCAGCGGTTGGTAAAAATTTATCTGATGCATCGGCTAAAATAATCGATGGCACCGGCAAACATTTGTCTGCTGGTATTATAGATGAACACTCACATATTGCAGGCTCGGGCGGTATCAACGAATGTTCTCAAAGCGTAACCGCCGAAACAAGAATTGCTGACATCATTGATCCGGAAGACGTGGACATCTACCGCCAGTTAAGTGGCGGTGTTACCAGCAGTCATATTTTGCACGGCAGTTGTAATACCATTGGTGGACAAACGCAGTTATTAAAACTCCGCTGGGGGTCAAATGCAGAAGCATTGAAATTTGCGAACTGGGATCCGTTTATAAAATTTGCATTAGGTGAAAATGTAAAGCGCTCTTCTTCACAAAGCAACACCCGTTTTCCCGATACAAGAATGGGCGTGGAAGAAGTATTGACCGATGCATTTACAAGGGCCGTTGAATATCAAAAACTTGGTGCCGGTAAAAGAAAGGATATTGAACTGGAAACCTTATCAGAAATTCTGAATAAGAAGCGCTTCATCACTTGTCACTCCTATGTTCAAAGCGAGATCAATGCACTGATTAAAGTGGCGGATAAATTTAAGTTTACGGTAAATACTTTCACGCATATTTTGGAAGGCTATAAAGTAGCCGATAAAATGAAGGCACATGGAGCGAGTGCTTCTACATTCAGTGATTGGTGGGGTTATAAAGTAGAAGTAATTGACGCCATTCCGCAGAATCCTTACATCATGCAACAGGTAGGCGTAAACGTTGCGATTAATAGTGATGATGCTGAAATGGCCCGTCGCTTAAACCAGGAAGCAGCCAAGAGTGTAAAATATGGCAATATGGATGAGCAGGAAGCATTGAAGATGGTAACCATCAATCCTGCTACCATGTTGCACGTAGCAAACAGAACCGGAAGCATAAAAGTAGGAAAGGATGCAGACCTGGTTTTATGGAGCGATCATCCATTGAGCATTTATGCAAAGGCTGAAAAAACAATCGTGGATGGCATCGTATATTTTGACAGAGAAAAAGACAAACTGTTAAGAGAAGACATTACAAAAGAAAGAACCCGCCTGATTCAAAAAATGATTGGTGCTAAAAAAGGCGGCGATAAAACCGGCCCGGCCATTCCTTCTTTCCGTGAAAGAAATTATTGCGAAGATGATCACCATGATGGCAATAGTTTATGGGATAGAATTGAAGACAGACTGGTTTCAATTGGCAGCCAGTATTAATGGTTGAAGGTTGAGGGTTGAAGGTTGAAAGTTTGATGCATTATCGCCAATTGCTTTTTTCCGATTGTTCATGTTCTACAAAAAATAAATAAGTATGAAAAAAATATTTTTAAATAGTATGGTGTTGTTTTCGCTGCTGGCCAATGCACAGGAAAATATGCATCCTTCACCTGCACAAAGCAATGCGATTGCACTTACAAATGGGGTGATACATATAGGCAACGGACAGGTAATTGAAAACGGAATGGTCGTTTTTAGCAACGGTAAAATCGTAGATGTAAGACCTTCTGCAGCCATTGCGGATATAAAGGTGATCGACCTTAAAGGCAAACATGTTTATCCTGGTATTATTGCATTAGCCATCAATTTAGGTTTGGTGGAGGTGAGTACCGTACGTGCTTCTTCGGATTATGCAGAAGTAGGTGATATGAACCCAAATATTCACGCTCTTTTTGCTTACAATACCGATAGCAAGGTGGTCAATACGTTGCGCAGCAATGGCATATTGCTGGCCAATATTGTACCGGCTGGCGGCACCATCAGCGGCACCTCTTCGGTGGTGCAGTTGGATGCCTGGAACTGGGAAGATGCCGCTTACAAAACAGATAACGGTGTTCATTTTAACATGCCCTTGTTGGTAAACAGGCCCAATCAGTTTAGACGCAGATCTGCGGAGCAGGTAGACCGGGTAAAACTTGGTCTGGATAAAATTGAAGAAACCAGGAACTTTTTCAGAGAAGCGAAAGCATATAACAATGAAGCCAGTCATATTGCGGTCAATTTGAAATTTGAAGCGGTAAAAGGATTATTCAGTCAATCACAATCATTTTATGTGCATTGCGACCTGGTGAAAGAAATGATGATGGCGGTCGACCTTGCGAAGGAGTTCGGATTTAAACTGGTAATTGTAGGTGGTAGTGATAGCTGGATTATTGCAGATATTTTGAAAGAAAATAATACAGCCGTTATTTTATCGCAACCACATAGTTTACCGGCAACCGACGATGATGATGTAGACCAACCTTACAAGACAGGTGCGGCCTTGCAAAAGGCTGGCGTGTTATTCACCATTTGCCAGGATGAAGGCAGCGGATACTGGCAACAGCGTAACCTGCCATTCCAGGCTGGAACTATGGCAGCGTATGGCTTAAGCAAAGAGCAGGCACTAACAGCTATCACGTTGAGTGCAGCAAAAATTTTGGGCATTGATGGCCTTACCGGATCATTGGAAAAAGGAAAGGATGCCAACATCGTAATCAGCGAAGGCGACTTATTGGATATGAAAAGCAGTAAAGTAACACAGGCATTTATACAAGGCCGTGATATCAACCTGGATAATAAGCAAACACAGTTGTTTGAAAAATATAAGTACAAGTATTCTATTAAATAATTATTCAGAAGAATAACATCTATGTCAACCCTCATTTTTAATTAAATGTTTTTTTTGTTTTGAACATTGGATGTGGATGTGTAACTTTTTGAATCATTGCTGAAAATAATGCAGATTTTTCTTTCGTATGGATAACTGTAAAATGCGCATATTCTCCATAGCTTAAATGTTTAAATGGCCATAGCTTGATTGGCCAACCAAACGGCAACGTGGCAATGATCCACAATATCAAATCAATCGCCTGACAAAATATGGGTTAAACAAAAAAGGCTAACCTTCACAGTTAGCCTTTTTATAAAATGCTTCAATTTATTTACGCATCCTTCCCATGGCAATTCTTAAACTTTTTACCGCTACCACATGGGCAGGCATCGTTTCTTCCAATCTTCGGTTCTACCCTGATTGGTTCCTGCTTAATGGCTGGTGAAGGATCGTTATAATCATTTTCGTCACTGATATATTCCGGACCGCCAGTACCTGAAGCTGCACCTGCAAATTCTTCTTTACGCTGGCGCATTTTGCTCATGTCCGTTTTTTGTTCACGGCCTTCTTTTATTTTACCTGCATTGGTTTCTTCCATTGGGATGGCACAATGACAAAGGAAACTTACGATGTCCTTGTTTACCTGGTCGTCCATTTGTTTGAAGGCACCAAAGGCTTCAATCTTATAAATTACCAATGGATCTTTTTGCTCATAGCCTGCAGTTTGTACACTGTGGCGCAAATCATCCATTGCTCTTAAATGTTCTTTCCAGGCATCATCAATCAACGCCAGTGTAATACTGCGTTCGAGAGCATTTGGTAATTCAGCCCCTTCACTTGCAATGGTTTTATCCAGGTTGGCAAGGGCCTGGATAATTTTTCGTCCATCCGTAAACGGTACCGCCACGTTTTCAATGTGATTGCCCTGCTCTTTACGAATATTTTTTATAATCGGGAATGTTTGTTCGGCTACAGCAACCACCTTGCGGTTGTAATTTCCTTTGGCTTCATCATAAAGCTTTTCGGCTGTTACATTGATGGCACCTTTTTCCAATTCTTCCGGAGTGATAACGGTATCAATTCCAAAGTTCATGATCACCGCCAGCTTAAAGCCTTCGTGGTCATTGCTTTCTTTAAATGAATTTACTAACCCTTCAGCCACAGAGTAGAAGGCATTGTCAAGATCCAGTGCAAGTCGTTCTCCAAACAATGCATGGTTACGTTTGCTGTAAACCACATTCCGTTGCTTGTTCATTACATCATCATATTCGAGCAAACGCTTACGAATACCAAAGTTGTTTTCTTCCACTTTTTTCTGAGCTCTTTCAATTGATTTAGAGATCATGCTGTGTTGAATCACTTCTCCTTCCTTGTAACCCATCCTGTCCATCAGCGATGCAATACGTTCGCTGCCAAACATGCGCATCAAATCATCTTCAAGGCTTACAAAAAACTGGGTGCTTCCGGGATCTCCCTGCCGACCAGAACGTCCACGCAACTGTCTGTCTACACGACGACTCTCATGCCTTTCTGTTCCAACAATTGCCAAACCACCCGCATCTTTAACACCGGGCCCAAGTTTAATATCTGTACCACGACCAGCCATGTTGGTAGCAATGGTAACGGCGCCGGCGAAACCTGCTTCGGCTACCACCTGTGCTTCCCTGGCATGTTGTTTCGCATTCAATACATTGTGTGGAATATTTTTTTGCTTCAGCATCCTGCTTAGCAATTCACTGATTTCTACCGAAGTGGTACCCACCAATGAAGGTCGCCCGGCAAGGCGTAAACGCTCAATTTCATCAATAACTGCTTTGTATTTTTCCCGCTTGGTTTTGTACACCAAATCCTGTTCATCTATACGTACAGCCGGTAAGTTTGTAGGAATGGTTACCACATCCAATTTGTAAATATCCCACAACTCCGCTGCTTCTGTTTCTGCAGTTCCGGTCATGCCACATAGTTTGTGATACATACGGAAATAATTCTGCAAAGTAACGGTTGCATAGGTCTGTGTACTGGCTTCAATCTTTACATTTTCCTTCGCTTCTATTGCCTGGTGCAATCCATCAGAATATCTTCTTCCATCCAGTATACGACCAGTTTGTTCATCTACAATTTTTACCGATTCGTCCATCACCACGTATTCGGTATCCTTGTCAAATAACGTGTAGGCTTTCAATAATTGTTGCACGGTGTGTATGCGGTCTGCCTTCAGTGAGTATTCGCTTAACAGGGCTTCTTTGCTTTGTAATTTTTCTTCGGCCGATAAAGTGCCTTTTTCAATGTCAGACAATTTTGTAGCAATATCAGGAAGGATAAAGAATTCAGTGTCTTCACCTGACTTGGTAATCAGGTTAATTCCTTTATCCGTAAGGTCAACCTGGTTGTTTTTTTCATCAATGTGAAAAAACAATTCGGCGTCTACTTTCGGCATTTCTTTTTGCTGATCGGCCAAATAATAGTTTTCTGTCTTTTGCAATTTTACCCTGATGCCCGGCTCACTTAAAAATTTAATCAACGCACTGCTTTTGGGTAAACCTCTGTGTGCAATCATCAATGAAAGACCACCATCTTTGGGATCATCATTGCCATCTGCAATTTTCTTCTTGGCATCAATTAAGTGCTGACTCACTGCTTTCTTTTGGGCATCCACCAATTTTTCAATCCTTGGTTTCAAATCAAAAAATTGTTGGGTATTGTCACTGTGCCCAACAGGCCCACTGATTATCAACGGTGTTCTGGCATCATCAATCAATACACTATCCACTTCATCCACCATTGCAAAATGATGCTTGCGCTGTACCATTTCGTCCGGACTATGCACCATATTATCTCTCAGGTAATCAAACCCAAATTCGTTGTTGGTGCCATAGGTGATGTCTGCATTGTAGGCAGCTCTTCTTGCATCTCCGTTCGGTTCATGCTTATCGATACAATCGACTGTTAATCCCAAAAATTCAAATAGCGGGCCATTCCATTCACTATCTCTTCTTGCCAGGTAGTCATTTACGGTTACAATATGTACGCCTTCGCCTGCCAATGCATTCAGGTAGGCAGGCAATGTACTCACCAACGTTTTACCTTCACCGGTAGCCATTTCCGCAATTTTGCCGGAGTGCAATACCGCACCGCCAATCAACTGCACATCATAATGAACCATATTCCACAATACGTCGCCGCCAGCGGCCTTCCAGGTGTTGGTGAAAATTACCTGATCGCCTTGTATAGTAATGTGATCTTTTTTTACAGAGAGGGTTCTGTCCAGTTCAGTTGCAGTGCTTTCCAATGTTGCATTGTCCTTGAACCGGCGGGCTGTTTCTTTTACGGTGGCAAACGCCTCGGGTAAAATTTCCTGAAGTATAACTTCTATTTGTTTGTCCCGCTCTTTTTTAAGCACATCAATTTCCTGATAGATGACATCTTTTTCGTTGATGTTGGTAACCGGCAGGTTTTCTGCATTTTCCTTTTTAGCATTGATATCCTGATCAATTGCACTAAGATGCTGTTGAATACGCTGTTTAAATTCAGCCGTATTATTCCTTAATTGGTCGTTGCTGAGCGATTGGTATTGTGTAAAAAAACTATTGATCTTAGCAACCTGTGGTGTTATCTTTTTTACATCCTTTTCACTTTTGTTGCCGCCAAATATTTTCGATAAGAAGCCTATCATAAAATTCCGTGTTATTGGGTATTGTTTATAATTAATTAATTCCGGTGATTTGCATTGTCAAATATGGTGCTTAAATATTTTGAGAGCCAAAATGACAGCGCGGCAAAGGTAACAATTACTTGTTAGTTTAAAAGGGTTAGTTAGGGGTTTGCGGGATAGCCGCTTTTTGGAATGGATAACTGTGTGCCACCTTGTAAATGAGTTGTTTAGAAAATGTTTTTTTATTGGCGGGGCAAGTATTAAGTTTTTCTTAACTAACTTTTTTTTGTTTTCAGCATTAACTCAAAAATTAACTATATGAAATCATTTCGATTATTCCCGATTGTATTTTTTTGTTGTACTTTTTTGATATCCGGCTGCACCAGCAATGAGATTGGCGAAAGCAAGGATGTATCTCAGGAAACCATTTACCAGCAATACAATATCAGCTATAGTGAGGGTGATGAAAATGCTACTGTGTACAGCCAGTTTCGTTTTGCAGGAGACAATGGCACTACACTGGTATTAACAAGGCCTGCCGGGATTCAGTTTGATGGGGTTTCGCTGACTGTGGATAGCAGCGAGTATGAAGGGGCATTTTATAAAAAAAGTACACCTGCGAATACTTTTTATGGAGATCATCTTTTTACTTATACCGATATAAATAAAAGGAAATTTGAGAACAGGTTTTCTCTTGCAGCATTTAAACTGATTAATATTCCTGAAGTTAGTGCGAGGACGGTCGCACTTCAAATCCCTTTTGAATCCTCTCCTTTAGGAGCGGATGACCACATAGAAATGAACGCTGTGGATACAGATTCATCTTTTAGTGTAAGTCATACTCCTAATGAAAACAAGTCCTTTATTTTGATACCGGTGGAGGAACTGCAACGCCAGAAGGGCAATCAGTTGAAGTTGGTCGCAATCTTACACCGAAAGATAGCTTTACAACAAAATACAACAGAAGGTGGAAGACTTGAAGTGGAGCATACTTTAAAACCAATTATTATAAAATTAGAAAAGTAAACTTTACGCCGCAATAGCTGTTGCAATAGAAATTCTGTTTATGAAGCATATCTTGGTTCTATTGGCTCTTGCCATTTCTCCGGTGGTCGTTTTTTGTCAAATGAATGAGCTGATTTCGTTTGAGCAAAAGCGGATAGATTTGAATAAGAAGGCAATGGTAGTTTTGGGAAGCTGGAGTACCGCCAATATAATAGCTGGTGCAATTGCTACAAATACCAACAATAGAGAGGCTCGTTATTTTAACCAGATGAACGTAATTTGGAACAGCGTTAATTTAGTAATAGCAGGTGCAGGCTATTATGGTGCTTCCAAAGAGAAACTAAATGACCTTACTTTTTCAAAAGTATTGATGCACCAAAATAAAACTGAAAAAGCATTTTTGTTCAATACCGGACTGGACCTTGCGTATATTACAACAGGTTTATATTTAACAGAGAGAAGCAAACGCAATGTTGATCCGGCTAAATTAAAAGGATATGGCAACTCAGTCATGGTGCAGGGTGGGTTTCTGTTTTTGCTGGATGCCGTAATGTACAAACTGCAACAGCATCACGGAAAGCAGCTAAATTCCTTTGCAGAAAAGCTAACGGTTGTAGCCGGACCCGGTGGATTCACCGTTTCTTATACACTTTAAAATTTCAATTTTGTATGGTTGTTTTGATGTTATACGGCTTCTGCTGAAATAGATCTTCAGGTATAGCATGCGTAATCGAAAAACTTAGGCTATTTACAATCAGGGAAATGATAAACGCTTTTTTCCAGTTGCAGGGCAATAGGAAATGAAATGCAATCGCCTCACCAATCGCCAAAACAACTGCCACATAGTACATGTTGATATCAAATGTAAAAAAAACAATGTGCGTGACTGACCATGAAATGATGTTGATTAGTAATGCCATCCCAAGTGCCGCCTGTCTTTTTTTTCTCTTGAAAAATAGCGCAATAATGGGGAGCTCAATTAAAATTATGATTAGGAAATTGAAGGCAAGTACCATTTTATCGCTGCTTTTTTTTACTAAAACTTGTGGTTTTATTGATTGTGTTACTAGTGTTAAGTTAAGTGTGAATAGTGATCCGAAATCTATCAGGTCACAAAGCAAACCGTCATTTTATTCTTAATTTAGTATTAGAATGACTTCTTGCTTATCACAAATAGAGGTAACTAATTTGTATAGCGAAGATGTGCAATTCTGGGTACAATTCGTTGACTTTAGTTTATAAACTATAATTATTATGAATTAATCTTTTAAAAATAGGGTGATTTGCACACTTTTACAGGTTGACAGGACAGTTGTTCAAATTTGATCGTCCGTTTTTGAAATAAAATGAAAGATTAGGTACTGTTAATTAATAGTATTGTAATTGCAAAAAAAAAATCTATAATTTGTATTCAATTTTGAACACAACGCCAGCCGATATTAAGGAATTTAACTACATGCAAAAAGACTATTTGGCATGGCTGAATGAACTTGCAACTGCTTTGGGCAGTGTAGTAAAAGAGAATGTGTTGTCGCTTTCACCAGAAATAGGAGCGGGGTATTCTGCATCCTTTTTTATAGAGGAAGGCTGCACAGCATGTGTAAATAATTTTCAGTTAAAGGAAGACTATCATTTCAACCGTACACCTTCTGATAATTTTGGCGTTATTATCTACCTGTATCATTTCCAAACATTGGCCCCCGTGCATTTTAAATTGGACGACCATTCCAGTCTTCTTGATATTGGCAGTCATTTCGAACTTCGTGTTACTAATTCGCAAACTTCACAGCAATTGAAATTTGGAAAAACGACTCATGTTAAGGGGATTAGTATATTTCTTGAAAATGAATGGATTTCAAAAAATCTTAGCCATCGGCTGACGGAAGTGTTTAATTACCTGGAGAAGGTTAATTATTTTAAGCAGTTTGTAAATGCCAAACAGCAAAGACTAATGGGTGAAATCCTGAATTTGCCTACAAATCACCCTTATCCAAACATATTTGTACGTAGCAGAATTTTAAGGCTGTTGGATAAGCTACTTGAAACTTTTCTACAGCGTGATATTTCGGAATCTCCTGAAAATATAAATGATGATGATTTTGTTACACTGCAAAAAATTGAAGTGATGCTAACGAAAAGCTGCCATGAGGCTTTTCCGGGTATTGAGAAATTGTCGAAACTTTCGCTCATGAGCGAGAGTAAACTGAAGAAGCTATTTAAACAGTTTTTTGGAATGGGATTATATGAGTACTACCAAAAAAACAGGATGCATATGGCAAAGGAGTATATTTTATCCCGTAAATATTCCATTTCGGAGGTAGGAACTAAATTGGGATACCAAAACCTAAGTAACTTTTCAACCGCCTTTCGCAAAGAATTCAATTGCCTCCCAAGTGAGTTGAATATTATGTCTTAATTTAATATGCCTACGCCGTAATATGCAGATGCGTCTTTTGACAAAGCGTACCTCAAATAATTTGCAAATTATCGAATTCGCAAATTCGCAAATTTCCCTACCTTTGCCCCCCGAAAAGTAACCATTCAATTTATAATTAACCTTGATATGTCAGGAGCGTTAAAAGAAGTTCGTAACAGAATTAAGAGTGTGCAAAGTACTCAGCAAATAACCAAAGCAATGAAAATGGTGAGTGCTGCCAAGCTTCGCCGTGCCCAGGATGCCATTACCCAAATGCGTCCTTATGCAAAAAAATTACAGGAAGTGCTGAGTAATATTGTAAGCAACAGCGATGGTGATGTAAACCTGGCATTGGCAACCGAAAGGAATGTAGAAAGGGCCTTGATTATAGTAGTAACCAGCGACCGGGGTTTGTGCGGTGGATACAATAGTAACCTGATTAAATTGGCAAGACAGGTGATTCAGGACAAATACAGTACGCAGCATGCAAAAGGCAATGTGCAAATTTTACCCATTGGAAAAAAAGGATTTGAACATTTTACAAAAAGTGGTTTTAACGTAGTAGACCAATATTGGGATATTTTTACCGGACTTAGCTTTGACAGAGTTCAGGCGGCTGCAAAATTTGCAATGGAAGCATTTGCAAAAAAAGAAATTGATGCGGTAGAGCTTATATATAGCGAGTTTAAAAATGCAGGCACACAGGTTTTTGTTGCAGAACAGTTTTTGCCTGTAAAAAAATTAGAGAAGCAGGCAGGCGATAAAAAGGCCAATTTTATTTTTGAACCAAGTAAAGAAGTGCTGATTCAGGAACTGATGCCCAAAATTTTAAACACGCAGTTATTTAAGTCGGTTTTAGATGCTCATGCAAGTGAGCATGGTGCCCGTATGACGGCGATGGATAAGGCAACTGATAACGCAAATGAACTATTGAAATCACTCAAAATAAGTTACAACCGGGCAAGACAGGCTGCTATTACTACCGAATTAACGGAAATAGTAAGTGGAGCTGCTGCGTTGAACGGATAAAAAAGCCCCCAACCCCTAAAGGGGAGCAAGGATAAAAAGCATCTAACAATCTAAATACTAATATTCCCCTTTAGGGGTTAGGGGCATGGAACTTTCTCAAATAATACCACATATAGAGGCCTTGATATTTGCCAGTGATAAGCCATTGACCAATTTGGATCTGGTAGAATTGCTGAATAATGCGATGGGCTTTATTGAAGACAGGGCTACACTTGACCAGGTAGAATCGGCCGTGGAGGGTATTCATGAAAAATATAATTCGGAGTTTTATGCTTTTGAATTAAAGCAAAGTGGCGGCGGCTGGCAGTTTCTTACAAAAAAAGAATACCATAAAACTGTTGCACAATTGAATGGCGATAAATTTCTTAAACGTCTTTCCAATGCTGCATTGGAAACACTCGCAATTATAGCTTACAAGCAGCCCATTACCAAAAGTGAAATTGAAGCCATTCGTGGTGTAAACTGCGATTATGCGGTACAAAAACTTTTAGAGAAAGACCTTGTTATAATTTCCGGAAGAAATGAGGAAGCAGTAGGGAAGCCTTTAATTTATGCTACTTCAAAATCTTTTATGGACTATTTTGGGATCAATAGTACCGAAGATTTGCCTAAAATAAGTGAAGTATTGATGGAGGAATTGGTGCAGGCAACTATCGTAAATCAGGCAATTCAACCTGAAGAAGATAACAGTAATTTAGACGAATCAGCAGAAACAATTTTGGCCGTAACCGAAGATGGGGAAATAATTGAAAATAGTGCCGGGTTAAGCGATGATAGCGAAGTGCAATTGATAGCTACTGAATTGACTGAAGTGGAAATTGCTGACGCTGTTGAATCAATAATTGAAGATGACCAGGATGAGTTTGTAGTTACAATTGAGGAGGAAGTATTGGTGGCCGACATTGAGGTTGAATCAATGGATATTGAAGAAAAGCAGAGCGAAAGTGAAGGGCAACCAGTTGATAACCCGGCATCCGATTCGGAAGAAAAGGAAGTAGCAGCGGATAAACAGGTGAAGGACAAAGAAGGCCCGGCTGAATCATAAACTTTAAATTGAATTATTTTTAAAAGGTATGATGAAGCGTTTTTCTCATACCTTTTTTTATTAATAAAATCCGGATTTTAAAATCGCATCAATAACCAACATTTATATTTTATCATGCAAAAAAATTTAACCCACCAGCAGTTGATTGAGATCGCTGATGAATTTGGTACACCCGTTTATGTGTACCACGCAGAACGCATTGCAGCGCAATATAAAAAATTGCAAAAGGCTTTTGCAGGTAGCAACGCACGCTTTTTTTATGCCTGTAAATCGCTCACCAATATCAATGTTTTAAAATACATGCAGTCCATCGGTGTATCATTGGACTGTGTAAGTGTGAATGAGGTGAAGCTAGGATTGATGGCAGGTTTTGATAAGAAGGATATTTTGTACACACCAAATTGTGTTGATTTTGCTGAAATAGTGGAAGCCAAAGAATTGGGTGTAAATATCAATATTGACAATATTTCCATACTGGAACAATTTGGTCATAAGTATGGCGATAGTTATCCTGTTTGTATCCGGTTGAACCCGCATATTATGGCAGGCGGAAATTACAAGATTTCTACCGGCCACATTGATAGCAAGTTTGGCATTTCCATTCACCAGATGCGTCACATTGAAAGGATTGTAAAAAGCACGAACCTGAATGTTACCGGTATTCACATGCATACCGGTAGCGAGATCAAAGACATCAAGGTGTTCCTATTGGGACTTGAAGTAATGTTTAATACAGCCGAACATTTTCCTAATCTGGAGTTTATTGATTTGGGCAGTGGTTTTAAAGTGCCTTATCAGCCTGGTGATGCGGAAACCGATGTTGCAGATTTAGGTAAAAAAGTAGCCGAGGCGTTTGTTGATTTTGAAAAAGAAACCGGAAGGAAATTGCAGGTATGGTTTGAGCCTGGAAAATACCTGGTAAGCCAGTGTGGTTATTTTGTTGTAAAAACAAATGTGATCAAACAAACGCCTGCAGCCGTTTTTGCAGGTGTCAACAGCGGTTTCAACCATCTGATTCGTCCTATGATGTATGATGCCTATCACTATATTGAAAACATCAGCAATCCAAAAGGAGCCGAAAGAATCTACAATGTGGTAGGGAATATTTGCGAAACCGACACCTTTGCATGGGATCGTACTTTGCATGAAGTAAGAGAAGGCGATTACCTGGTTTTTAATAATGCCGGTGCCTATGGTTTCGAAATGTCGTCTAATTTCAACTCAAGGTTAAAACCTGCTGAAGTAATGGTAATAGATGGCAAGGCGAAACTGATTCGTAAAAGAGATGTTTTTGAAGACCTGTTAAGAAACCAGGTGATTTAATAAAAAAGATCAATTGATTTGAATGCAATGCCGCCACTTTAAAATGGCGGCATTGTATTTTTTTAAAAAGAAAACTATGCTAATCAATATTCGACAAGTAGTTTCCACAGATTTTCCATCCATTCTGGCATTGATCAATGAGTTTGCCATTTTTCAAAAAACACCCGAGAAGGTATCCATCACGTTGGAGCAGATGGAGAAGGAAAAAGATTTCTTTCAATGTTTTGTTGCAGAAACGAGTGACAAAGTAATCGTTGGTTTCGCCTCTTTCTATTTTACCTATTTCTCCTAGTCGGGCAAAGGCATATTTCTGGATGATCTTTATGTAACGGAATCATTCAGAAAACAGAGTATTGGTGTTCAATTGTTAACTGCAGTGATTGACCTTGGTAAAAAAGAGCAGTGTAAAAAATTACGCTGGCAGGTGTCCGGCTGGAATAAAAATGCAATCGGGTTTTACGAAAAAATGGGAGCTGTGATTGATGATACAGAAATCAACTGTGATTTATGTCTTTAGTCCGGTCAGTTTTGGCCTTCGTTGCCACGAATCACAATCAATCAATCAATCAATCAATCAATCAATCAATATGGTTCATGAGTAGTTAATTTTCAATAAGAAACACATTTGCTTTTGCCGGAGCACTCCACAGTCAAAGAAAGGCTTCTTTCATTCAGCAGATTAACTTTTTACGTCCTATTTGGGAAAGTTTTATTTACTTCCTATCCTAAGAAAAAAATTATAAATTTGGTCAAAGAAAAATTATGGAAGCGGTAAAAATAAAAGAAACACTCCATGAGTATATCGATTCAGTCGATGAAAAAAAATTGGAAGCTATCTATACAGTATTAAAAGATAACATACCGGCGGATTATGCCTACAGTAAAGATGAGTTGGAAAATATACAGTTACTTCGAAACAAGTATAAGGAAGGGAGCCAATACTTACTGCTGAAGAACTGATCAACTTCGTTCGTCAAAATAAATTGTAATGGATTATCGGTTAGTTATATTGAAGTCTGCCGCTAACGATGTCTCGGAAGCATATAACTATTACGAAACAATTAAATCTGGTTTAGGTGAACGTTTTTTAGCAGAACGGCTTGTTCGCCTTAATGACATCACCAGGCATCCAAAATATTATGGGTTCATAGATGTTCAGCACATAATCCGTGATGTGAGACTAAGAAACTTTCCTTATTTGGTGGTGTATGAAATTGAGCATGATGCTGTAATCTTTTACTCAATACATAATGGATACCGTCATCCCGATAAGCGATTTGAAAAGTAATACCCAGGCAGCAGTAACCCAATTCTTTAACAAAATATAATTTTTGCAGCCTTTGTAAAATCCGGATTTTCTCTTCACATTTACATAATTAAACCCATTACAGCATAACCGTCCTGGTTATACTGAACAACCAAATACAAATACAATTATGAACCCCGATTGTGTTCAACCTGTTAAAAAGTTCGCTGCAACTCTTTTAAGCATCCTGTTATGTTTTACCCTGATTGTTTCAATGGTTTCCTGCAATAAAAAAGAAACATGGATTGAGGTAGATCCCGCATTCAGTCAATACATCGATGCCTATACCACTGGTGTTGTTTCTAAAACAAGCACCATCAGTATTCAACTGGCTGCAGATGCCAACACCACGCATACGGTAGGTGAGGAGGTAAAAGAAAACCTATTTGGTTTTTCTCCCGCAGTAAAGGGAAAAGCCTATTGGCTAAATGCCCGTACCATTGAGTTTAAGCCGGAGAGTTGGCTGGCTACGGACCAGGTGTATGAGGTTAATTTCAATCTTGATAAAGTAACCAGGGTTCCGGATAAATTCAGCAAGCTGCGCTTTAATATGAAGACCCTTAAGCCATCTTTTAAAGTAACTGAAAACGGTTTGCGTAGCGCAGGCTCAAAAAATAAAATGAGTCTGGGCGGTGAAATAGAAACAGCCGATGTAGAGAAAGGTGCTGAGATCGAAAAATTATTGTCTGCTACGCAAAGCAACAAGTCGTTAAAGATAAATTGGCAACACAATGATGCTGCTAAAACGCATTTATTTACGATTGATAATATTGAAAGAGGAAGTGCCAGTAGCAGCGTAAGCCTTAGCTGGAATGGAACCCCGATGGGCATGGACGTGAAAGGCGAAACAACCATCTCTGTTCCTGCTGCCGGCGATTTTAAAGTACTGAATGTTGTGGCGATGAATGAAGCCCAGCAGTTTGCATCAGTGCAATTCAGCGATCCAATTGCCATCGGTCAGGATTTGACTGGTTTAATTACCATAAGTAATCAATCAGATATAGCATACACCATCAACGGCAGCGAAGTGAAGGTTTTTACCAATGGAAAATTAGACGGGAATTACACCGTCAATATCAATACCGGGATAAAGAACAATTGGGGAAATGCACTTGACAAGGGCTTTACCGCCAATATCAATTTTGAGAATAAAATGCCCGCTGTAAAAATTTATGGCAAAGGAAATATCTTACCCAATTCAGGTCGGCTGGTTCTGCCCTTTGATGCCATTAATTTAAATGCGGTTGATATCAGCATTATTAAAATCCTTGAAAACAATGTGCCCCAGTTTCTACAGGAAAATAACCTGGCAGGCAACGATCAATTAAGAAGGGTAGCAAAACCTATCGTACAAAAAACGTTGCGGCTGGATGATGATAAAACACTTGACCTGCACAAACACCAGCGCTTTTCCTTAGACATTGATAAATATTTAAAAACAGAACAAGGCGCCATCTATCGGGTCACCATTGGCTTTAGACCGGAGTACTCATTATACCAGTCTATTGATACTACCAAAAAAGACAAGGAGGAAAACGATGAAGAAGGCGAAGCCGATTATGATTCGTATAGCAAAAGCAGCCTGGATGATGACGATGAATTCTGGGAAAGGTATGATACTTACTACCCGTATGGATACAACTGGGAACGAAGGGATGATCCCAATAGTAAATCTTATTATAACAAAGACCGGTGGGCCAGTCGCAATATCCTGGCAAGCAATATCGGACTAACCGCCAAGCGTGGAAATGATAAAACTTTAATGGTGGCAGTAAGCAATGTTCTTACTACAGAGCCAATGAAAGATGTTGATCTGGAGATAATGGACTATCAACAAACCATCATCAGCACCGCTAAAAGTGGAAGCGATGGTTTTGTAAATATTGATTTAAAACGCAAGCCATATTTACTGGTGGCAAAAAAAGGAAACGAACGAGGCTATTTAAAATTGGATGATGGAAGTTCGTTGGCAATGAGCCGTTTTGACGTAAGTGGCGAGGAAGTGAAAAATGGCATCAAAGGTTTCCTCTTTGGTGAACGGGGCGTTTGGCGTCCGGGAGATACGATGTACCTCAATTGTATCATCGAAGACAAAGAAAAGAAATTACCCAAAGATCACCCGGTAGAATTTAGTTTGTACACACCACAAGGACAGCTATATAAAAATACCGTACAAAGCAACGCCACTGATGGTTTTTATTTATTTAAAACCAATACCGATGCAACGGCCCCAACCGGCAATTGGCTGGCGAAAGTAAAAGTAGGCGGTGCCATTTTTGAAAAACGCATCAAGGTAGAAACGGTGATGCCTAACCGCTTAAAGATTAACGTAGATTTTGGTAAGGACGCAGTGCTGGGTGTAGGAAGCACGGCGACCGGTAACATTAATGCAAAATGGCTTTTTGGTGCCGTGGGTAAAAATCTGAAAGCAAAAATTGACGCCTCGCTCAAGGCAATCAAAACAAATTTTCCCAAATTTGCCGGCTATGATTTTGATAATCCTACTTCAAATTATGCCACCCAAAGCAAAACTATTTTTGACGGCACATTGGATGCTGAAGGGAATGCTGCATTAAAGCCAGGCTTTGAAATTGATGAAGCCGCACCTGGCATGTTAAGTGCCAATATGGTGATAAAAGTTTTTGAACCTGGCGGATCATTCAGTATCGATAATATGTCCATCCCTTATAGTCCGTATGCCAGTTACGTGGGCGTAAAATTGCCTGAAGGGCAAAAGCCTTTTGATTTTTTACTATCCGGTAAAAATCACAATATGCAAATTGTAAATGTAGATAACCGGGGCAATTTGTTGGCGGGTGCAAATGATGTGGAAGTACAATTCTACCGCATCCAGTGGCGTTGGTGGTGGGATGACAATGGCGATAACCTCAGCAACTTCACACAGAACGAATACAATAAATTAATCAGTAAACAAACCGTTCATTTAACAGGCGGCAGGGGACAGTGGCAGTTTGGAACTTCACCGGATGTATGGGGCAGGTATTTAATTTTGGTTAAGGATTTAAAGAGCGGACACACCACCGGTTCTACCCTTTACATAGATGAGCCCGGATGGCAAAGCAGGGAAGGTAATGATGACCAAACGGCTGCTTCCATGCTCTCCTTTAGCAGCAATAAAGAAAAGTACAATGTAGGGGAAGAAGTAACGCTAAATATCCCAGGCAGTAAGGGTGGACGAGTATTGGTGAGCATCGAAAGCGGTTCTAAAGTAATTCGTTCTTTTTGGCAGGAAACCATGCAGGGACAAACTGTTGTGAAGTTTAAAGCAGAAGCTGGAATGGCACCGAATGTTTACGCCACCGTAAGTTTATTACAACCACATGCACAAACTATTAATGATCTGCCCATTCGGATGTATGGCTCCATCCCGATTTTTGTAGAAGATAAAAATACCATTTTAAAACCAGTCATCAATATTCCCAATAGTATCCGGCCCGAACAGCCGGTGTCCTTTACCGTAAGTGAACAACAAGGAAAAGAAATGACTTACAGTGTAGCTATTGTGGATGAAGGATTGCTTGATTTAACAAGGTTTAAAACACCCGATCCGCACGGCGCTTTTTATGCCAGAGAGGCATTGGGCGTAAAGAGTTTTGATATGTTTGATTATGTGATTGGCGCATGGGGTGGCGATCTTGAACGCATCTTAACCATTGGCGGTGATGCAAACGCCGGTGTTGGAAAACAAAAAACAGCCAACCGATTTAAACCAGTGGTGAAATACCTCGGGCCCTTCCATTTAAAGAGCGGACAAAAGCAAACACAAACATTTACATTGCCTTCCTACATTGGTTCAGTAAGGGCAATGGTGGTTGCAGCGCATGAGGGAAGTTATGGGTTTACAGAAAAGGCGGTGGCAGTCAAAAAGCCATTGATGTTACTGGCAACCATGCCAAGGGTATTGGGTCCGGGAGAAACCATTAAATTACCGGTTACTGTTTTTGCCATGGAGAATTCAATTAAAAATGTAACTGTCAATTTGCAATCCAACCCTTACCTGCAGGTAGTTGGCAATGCGTCTCAAACCATTAGCTTTTCCTCCACCGGTGAGCAAATGGTTTATTTTGATGTGCTGGTAAAATCCAATACGGGTATTGGAAAAGTAAAATTGCTGGCTTCATCGGGTAAAGAAAAAGCAGACTATTCGATTGAACTGGATATCCGGAATCCAAACCCACCGGTTACCAGTGTAAGTGAAATCACGCTGGCTCCGGGGCAACAATGGAAAACAACTGCGACGCCAATTGGTGTGGCCGCCAGCAGCACAGCGGTAATAGAAATTTCAAGCGTACCCGCTATGAACCTGCAGAAGCGGCTGGACTATCTGATTCAATATCCGCATGGATGCATTGAACAAATAACCTCGGCAATATTTCCGCAATTGGTTTTAAATCAGCTTACCGATCTGGATGATTATAAAAAGGCACAGGTTGAAAAAAACATTAAAGCCGGTATTGCAAAAATGCAAAATTTCCAACGGCCCGATGGAGGCTTTAGTTACTGGCCAGGTGGAAATGAAAGTGATGAATGGGGAACCAATTATGCTGGTCATTTTTTAGTGGAAGCTCAAAATGGCGGCTACCTGGTGAGTGATGATCTGTTGCAGCAATGGAAAAGTTTTCAGCGGGGTAAAGCAAATGCATGGTCGCCATCCACCACTAATTTTTATGGTGGAGATTTGTCGCAGGCATATCGCTTGTTTACGTTGGCATTGGCCAAAGCTCCGGAACTGGGCGCCATGAATCGATTGAAAGAATTCAAATATTTATCCGCAGAAGCTAAGTGGAGGCTGGCTGCTGCCTACCAGCTAACGGGGCAAAATAATGCGGCCCTTGATCTTATCAGTGGCTTGCCCAACTCCTTTGAAAATCGTCCTGCACCGGGAATTAGTTTCGGTTCCGATTTAAGAGACCAGGCAATGGTAATCGAAACATTGACCATCATGGGCAGGAGGGCAAAAGCCGCAGAATTATTGCCCACTATCGCTGCAAAATTATCGCAGGATAATTGGTACAGCACACAAACCACCGCCTATGCGTTGATCGCCATTGCAAAGTATTGTGGTAAAAATCCATCGGGTGCTAAAATAATAGCAGCCACCAATATTGAGGGCAAGTCTACCGATATTAACTCTGCTGCGTATATACGTCAGTTGCCCGTTGTGTTTAAAAGCAATAGCAGCAATGTAGTAATCACCAACAAGGGCAGCAACACATTGTATGTGCGTTTAATAACACAGGGCCAGCCATTGAGCGGCGATAGTTTGAAGGTGAACAATAACCCGGCGGTATTGGGTATGACCGTAAATTATTTGACCCAGGATGGCAAGGATATCGACATCAGTCAATTGACACAAGGATCAGATTTTATCGCAAAAGTGGTGATTAAAAATCCGGGTAAGCGGGGCAATTATTCGCAGATGGCACTAACGCAAATATTCCCAAGCGGCTGGGAAATATTAAATGCCCGCATGCTCGGCGGAGAAGGCGCTTTCAAATCCTCTGCCTCCACTTACCAGGATATACGGGATGATCGGGTGTACACTTATTTCAACCTTCGGGAAAATGAAACGCTGATTTATTATGTGCAACTCAATGCATCTTATCTGGGTCGTTATTTTTTACCAGGGACTTTTAGTGAAGCGATGTACGATAATAGTATAACAGCCGGTGTAAATGGCAAGTGGGTAGAGGTAGTTGCACCGGGGCTGTAAATAGGAGTTATTTACAACATTTGAAAATAGTTGAAGACTATTAATTTAGATGATGAATGTGTTGGATTTTTAAACCCTGTTGTTAGTTTTAAATCTCGGTAGAGTTTTATTTTAATATTGAAGTAACAATAAATAACAATCAGTTTTTTGTATGTGCTAAGAATCTTTTTAGTATATTTTTAAATTACTTTCTGCTAAGCAATCAGGCAGCGCACCGTAATACTATCTCAGCATTTTTGTACTTTATTCTACTACTAATAATTTGAATTTGGCAGGCACCCCTGTAAGTTTTTACTATTAAATTATAAAGATATTTTTTTGAAATACACTACTGTCGTGCATATTAACGGAATTTGCGTATTGGTAAATGATTAGATTTGGCAGGCAGTAGATAAAAAATTGAGGTAAAAATAGCCCACTGTATCTCGGTCAAAAATATCAGGCTTTTATACTGTGACATTAATAGGAGGTTTTGCTGATACAAATTTTACAAAATAAATTGCGAGCATAGCCAGTTTTAAAAGAACAAAAAAGTATAGATTATTTTTAATTTTAGCACGGAGAGTATTGCATCTCCAAAACAATAGTTGTATCATTATTGGGTAATAAAAAATATTGCCATGAATCTTGTAAAATCGAAATATAAAAAGCTATTAACAGCCATTGGCCTGTCTATTGAAACTGCCAGGCAAAATGCGGCAAGAGCTATTAATACAGAACTGGTGAAGCGGAATTGGGAAATTGGCAGGCATATAGTTGAATATGAGCAGGCAGGAAAAGAAAGAGCTGAATACGGAAGTGATCTGCTGGCAAGGCTTTCCAGAGATTTGGGTCAACAATATGGAAAGGGATATGGCAGGCGAAATGTACTGGATATGAGAAGATTTTACATTAATTATCAAAAATGGCAGGCAGTGCCTGCCAAATTGAGTTGGACGCATCTTATTATACTCGTTGGAGTATCCGATGATTTCGCCAGAAAGTTTTACGAGCGCCAATCTGTTGATGAGAAGTGGGGATACCGGGAATTGGAACGTCAAATTGATTCCTCTTTATTTGAGCGACTAGCATTAAGCAAAGACAAGAAAGGAGTGATGCAACTTGCTAAAAAAAAACACCTGATTTCTGATCCTGCAGACATCGTAAAAGATCCTTATGTACTTGACTTCCTAAAAATTCCAATCAGCTACCGAATGTCTGAAAAGGCACTTGAGCAAAAAATTATTGATAACCTGCAGCAATTTTTATTGGAGCTTGGAAAAGGTTTTACATTCGTAGCAAGGCAGTACAAACTTTCTCTTGGCAACAAACATTATTCAATTGATCTTATTTTTTATCATCGTATTTTAAGGTGTTTCGTAATCATAGATCTTAAAATACGGAAAGTGAGTCATGGTGATATTGGGCAAATGAACATGTATCTTAATTATTTCAAAACAGAAGAAAATGTAGCAGGAGATAATGAACCCGTTGGAATTATTCTTTCTAAAGAAAAAGATGAAGTAATGGTAGAGTATGCGATGGGCGGAATTTCTAATAAAATTTTTGTTTCAAAATACCAGCTTTACCTTCCGGATAAAAAGCAGCTACAGAAGAAGGTAAAAGCAATAATGGAAGGCAAATAATCAACACCTAGTCAATAGTAAATTTTGTAAAAGTGCCCACCCCACAAGATTCAAATACAACTCTAAAATCTAAAAGCTCAAAAAGCCCCTTCAGGGGTTGGGGCTTTTTATTTATGCTCCTGGTATTGCTTACCTGGTTTTGGCTTGCATTGCCCAATCAATTATTCAATACCCCTACCAGCTATGTAATTGAAGACCGGGATGGTAACCTGCTAAGTGCTTCCATTGCTTCGGATGGACAATGGCGGTTTCCGGCCAATAAAAACATACCACAAAAATTCACGGATTGTATCACTACGTTTGAAGATAAACGCTTTTTTTATCATCCCGGCGTAGATCCGGTTGCAGTTGTAAGGGCAGTTATAAAAAATTTAAAAAGCAAAGGGGTGGTGCAAGGTGGAAGTACAATCAATATGCAGGTGATCAGGTTATCAAGAGGCAATAAAAAAAGGAACATTTGGAACAAGATTAAGGAAGGCATATTAGCAGTGCGGTTACAATGTAGCCATTCAAAAAAATCGGTACTGGCTTTATATGCCGGCAATGCACCTTTCGGCAGCAATGTGGTAGGCCTGGATGCAGCAGCATGGCGTTACTTTGGACGAACTGCTTCAAAGCTAAGCTGGGGCGAGATGGCAGCGCTGGCAGTGTTGCCCAATGCACCTTCACTGGTGCATCCCGGTAAAAATAGGGCCATATTGCTTCGTAAAAGAAATGCTTTACTTGACCAATTACTGGCAGTAAAAAAAATAGATAGCAGCACCTGCAATTTATCAAAGCTGGAGCTATTGCCCGGCGCTCCGTTGCCCTTGCCACAAAATGCGCCGCATCTGTTGCAACGGTTTAAAAAATACAATCAATCCGCAAAGGGTCAATCAAAAATCATTACCACATTAGATGGTAATCTGCAAAAAAGTGTCGCCGCCATTGTACAGCAACACCAGGCTGTTTTTAAAGGGAATGGCATCAACAATGCATGCGCACTCGTATTAGATGTAGAGACGGGGAACACGCTGGCTTATGTTGGAAATATTTATGCTCCGGGTAATAAGGACATGGAGAGTGATGTAGATGTAATTGCAGCCCCGAGAAGTCCGGGTAGTGCATTGAAGCCAATTTTATATGCAGCCATGTTGAGCGATGGTTTGATTTTACCCAATTCAATTGTTCCGGATATTCCCACGCAGATTGGCAATTATGCGCCACAGAATTTTGACCTTGGTTACGACGGAGCTGTGCCCGCAGGCAAAGCAATTTCCCGAAGTCTCAATATTCCGGCGGTAAAGTTATTACAGCAATATAAGTACCAGCGGTTTTATGAAACCTTGCAGCAATGTGGTATTACCACGCTGAACCGAACGGCAGATACCTATGGATTAAGTTTGATACTCGGTGGCTGCGAAGTAACCATGTGGGATATCGCTGGCGTGTATGCATCAATGGCAAGGTGTGTGAATCACCAGGCAGAAAATCGAGGGAGGTTTGATCCTTCAGATTTTCATGCAGCAAAATTTTATAGCAATGCTGCCGGGGCTAAAACTCAAGTGATTACTTCATCTGTTAATCCGGGCATACTGGATCCAACATCCATTTGGTTTGCATTTTTGGCGATGCAGGAGGTAATGCGTCCCGGTGAAGAAGGTTTGTGGCAACAATTCTCCTCTTCCCAAACAATTGCCTGGAAAACGGGCACCAGCTTTGGTTTCAGGGATGGATGGGCAATTGGTGTAACACCAAAAAACGTGGTAGCGGTGTGGGTAGGAAATACTGATGGAGAAGGCCGGCCGGGATTGATAGGCGTGCATACAGCAGCTCCGATACTGTTCGATATTTTTCGACTATTACCCAACGTGCCATTTTTTAAGAAGCCTGTTTATAATTACGCCTATGTTCCCACATGCCGGCAAAGTGGTTACCGGGCCAATATCGACTGCCCCGAAGTGGATACATTGTTTGCGCCGCCCAGTGGAGAAAAAGTACCATTGTGTGCCTATCACAAAATGATTAATCTGGATGCATCCGGCAATTTTAGAGTAACAGCAGAATGTGAAAGTCCAGCCAATATGCAGCATAAAAGCTGGTTCATATTATCGCCAGCAATGGAATATTATTACAAGCAACGAAATGCTGATTATAAAATATTGCCTCCGTTTAGACCCGGCTGCGAATTTCAGCAAAGCGGTAAATCCATTGAATTGATATATCCACAGGAAGGTGCCAAAATTTATGTCCCGCTGGAACTTAGTGGCCAAAGAGGTAAAACTGTTTTCACTGCCGCCCACAGAAAAGCAGGTGCAAAAATTTTCTGGAGTCTTGATGATCAATTCGCCGGTACCACTCAAAATTTTCACCAGTTGGCCCTTGATCCATCGGTGGGAAAACATATTATTACATTGGTGGATGAAAGCGGCGGAAGTATTTCAAGGAAATTTGAAATATTGGCAAAGGAAAAACGCTGAGAAACGGGTTTTTTAGGAACAGGCCGTTGTAGGAACAGGCCGTTGTAGGAACAGGCCGCGGCCTGTTCTTTCCGCCAATGAAATCCGTCATATCACAAGAACAGGCCGCGGCCTGTTCCTACGGGAAAAGAATCCGTTTTATAACAAGAACAGGCCGCAGCCTGTTGCTACGGGAACAATAAAAAACCCCCATCCTGTTCTATAATTTAAATCAAATTTTATTACTGATATTTCTACAATAAATTCTCCCTAATTTTAAACCCAATTCAAACACAATAAAATTTCGTTATGCCAATACGCATGCAGGATGATCCACAGGATCAACAAGATTATAACGACAGTAATTCATCTGGTGGTGGTGGTCGCAGTGGTGGTTTTGGAGGAGGCGGTGGACTTTTGAATTTTCTACCATTGATATTAGGTCTATTTGGAGGTCGCAGCAAAAATCGTGGTGGCGGTGGCGGCGGAGGTGGTGGAATCATCCTGCTGCTCGTGATTGCAGCAGCAGCCTATTTTTTATTTTTTAGAAATGGTGGTGGCGGTGGTGGTGCCGTATCCAATGTAGTGCAAAATCTTTTTTCTCAAAGCGGTTATAATTTTAATCCTCAGGAATTTAAAAAAGCCAGCGTGTATGAGGGGCTTGTAGCCGACAATACAAAAAATCCTTTACCTGAGAGTGTTTCATTATTACGCTTTGCGCCCGACCGGCAAAACCAGGGAAAGCAGGGTAGCTGTGTAGCATGGAGTAGCGTGTATGCTGCCCGTTCTATTGTGGAGGCGGCGTCTACAGGTGTCAGCGGAAATACTACTGCATACAGTCCGGCATTTGTTTATAACCAGATTGGTTTGGAAGATTGCCAGGGTTCATACATACAAAGAGCCATGGAGTTTATGACCAATAAAGGTGTTTTGCCCTACAACGATTTTCCTTACACCGACCAGGAATGTAGCAGGCAACCTACTTCATCTCTTTGGGACAAAGCTGCGCAAAATAAAATGCATGGGTTTACCAGATTAACAAACGGCGAAAGTGTAGATGGTATCAGTGTACGTGCCGTTAAAGAACATTTGGCAAAGGATGCGCCCGTGGTAATTGGGATGATGGTGGGTGGCACTTTTATGCAGGAAATGATGGGTAAGGAAATGTGGGCACCTACCAGTGAAGATCGCAGCCAGATGGGCTTTGGCGGACATGCGATGTGCGTAATAGGTTATGATGACCGCAAGCAGGCTTTTCAATTGATGAATAGCTGGGGACCGGAGTGGGGTAATAACGGTATAGGCTGGGTGCGCTATGCAGATTTTAAAGAGTTTGTAAGAGAAGCCTATGGTATTGATCCAATGCCAAAACGTGGTGCAGCAGTAAACGTAGCGTTTGAATGCAATATTGGATTGGTTAAAAATGATGACAAGCAATACATTCCCTTAAAGGTAAAATCTGGTAATGTTTTTGAAACAGACGGTACGCTTGCGGCTGGCACAGCCTTTAAAATGGAAATTAAAAATGCGACAGAATGCTATATTTATATTTTTGGTCAGGAAACCGATGGTAGCAGTTACCCGCTGTTTCCTTATCCGGATAAAGCAGATCCAACAAAAACTCAATTCTCTCCTTATTGCGGTATTACCGGTTACCGCCTTTTTCCGAGAGGTAAAAGTATGGTACCTGATGATGTGGGCAACAAAGATGTGTTTGCAGTGGTGGTAACCAAAAATGCGATTGATTGGTATGCGACCAATACTGCCATCAGCAGCAGCACCCTTACTGGTTTTGCCGACAAACTGCAGGATGCCTTACAAGGCAGTAATATCACCAACGTTCGCTATGCATCAGGTGCTGACGGCACAATCAGTTTCAAGGCGGATGATAATCAGAAAAATGCGGTGATTTGCGTGGTGGAAGTAAATAAATAATGTTTGAACCTGCCGCATGAGCCGACATCTTCAGTTGAGTTGCTTTTAGGTATGTTGTATTAAAAGAGCGCTTTTGGATATGTTTTTTTTGCACCCGAAGATATTGTTGGATAATGATCGCAACGTTTTGAAAAATAAAGTAAATTAAAAATTAAACAGCTAAAAATTAAATATGAAGTTATTTTTTGTATTGGTAATCTCATTCTTTTCCATGGCTGCATTGGCCCAGAGCGAAGCAAAGAAATTGTATGAACCCAATACCGATGCAGCAGCAGATATTGAAGCGGCTATAAAAAAAGCAAGTGCGGAAAATAAGTATGTGTTGATACAAGGTGGTGGCAATTGGTGTGGATGGTGCATTGAGTTTGCAAGGTTTTGTAAGGCAGACGCTGGTATAGATTCCGTTATCAACTCCTCCTTTGTTTGGTATCACCTGAATTATAGTAAGGAGAATGAAAATAAAAAAGTATTTGCTCAATATGGATATCCGCAGCGTTTTGGATTTCCGGTTTTTATTATTTTAAATGGCCAGGGCGAGCGCATACATACACAAAGCAGCGAGTACCTGGAAGATGGTAAAAAAAGCTATAGCAAAAGCAAAGTGCAAACTTTTCTGGAAATGTGGAGTCCAGGTGCATTGAATCCGAAAATGTATGGTAACTGATTTACTCTATTGAATTGTTTAAAATCTATAACTGATTATCATGAATTCAAATAAGCAACAGTTCGTCCAACTTATCAATCATCCTGTTAAATTCAGGATGTTTTTGTTTTCGAAATTACCCAGTGCTTTTTTTTCGGGCGTAAGCGTAAAAGCAATTGATGAAACAAAAGCAGTAGTGTCGGTTCCGTATAAATGGTTTTCGCAAAACCCTTTTAAGTCTACCTATTTTGCCTGCCTTGCAATGGCTGCTGAAATGAGTACCGGTTTGCTGGCAATGATGCATACTTATAAATCGGCACCTTCTGTTTCCATGTTGGTTGTTAGTTTGGAGGCGAACTATTTTAAGAAGGCAACCGGCCTAACGTTGTTTACTTGTGAGGACGGGGAAGCCATTCGTACAACGATTGAAGATGCCATCAACAGCGGTGAGGGAAGAACCATTAAAGCAAAAAGTGAAGGCAGAAACCTGGATGGAGAATTGGTAGCAGAATTTTTTATTACCTGGTCATTTAAAGCAAAAAAATGACACACGGTTTTAGTGGCGTTATTAGAAAAGTATTTATGAATTTTAGTGTAAGTCTTCAGATAATTTACCTTTAAGATAACACATGAAGTTGGTCCGATTTTTATTTGGAGAGTGTTTATCCGTAGCAAAGAATACCCGCAAAATATAAGGTGGTTTCTGACTTTACTTTAAATTGTTAGTCGTAGTAAAAACCCAGGGTTATTGGGTATTTTAGTTGATTGGTTTCACGAATGCTCTTTGCTGGTTCTGCTGCCTTTTGCTACTAAAATGTTGCTGCTCATTGCTGTAAATGTACAAGAGGGCGATGCAACAATGCCGCTATGAAATACCATCGTTCGGACAAAGAAATAAACAGATGATGATTACAAAATATACCACAAGCCGATTGCTTTTAACTAACTTCAATGTCTAAATTTTTATACGATGAAAATTGCTTTCCACGGCGCTGCCAGAACGGTAACCGGATCCAAACATTTACTTACTTTAAACAACGGTAAAAAATATTTATTAGACTGCGGTATGTTCCAGGGCATGGGCAAGGATACCGATGCGATGAATGCTTACTGGGGCTTTGAGCCGGCATCAGTTGATCATCTGATACTATCACATGCACATATTGATCACAGTGGTTTAATACCAAAGTTGGTAAAGGATGGATTTAAAGGCAAAATTTTTTGCACGCCTGCAACTAAAGAATTAACGCAGGTTTTACTGGAAGATTCTGCATTTATTCAGGAGAATGAAGTTAAATATGAAAACAAACGGCGCAAACAGGATGGTTTGCCTGAATTAAAACCGCTGTATAATACGGCAGATGCGTTGGCTGCTTTCGATTTATTTGTGCCGGTGGAATATGGTAACTGGTTTGCCGTTGATGAAAATATTGAGGTGATGTACACCGATGCCGGTCATATTATCGGTAGCGCTGCCGTTCATTTAAAAATAAAAGAAGGGGGCGTTACAAAGCGGCTCACCTTTAGCGGAGATGTAGGCAGATACAGCGATGCTATTTTAAAAGCACCGGAAGAATTTTCGCAGGCTGATTATATTTTATTGGAATCTACGTATGGCAATAGCCTTCATGACGATTTGGTAACCACGCCTGAACAGTTATTGAAATGGATTAAAAAAGCCTGTGTTGAAAAGAAAGGTAAATTAATTATGCCTGCTTTTAGTGTAGGAAGAACCCAGGAAATTTTATACGCACTCAATCAACTGGAGTTGGAGAGAAGGCTGCCGCAAACGGAGTATTTTGTTGACAGTCCGTTGAGTGTGAAAGCTACCCGGATTGTTAAAAATTATCCCCGGTATTTTAATAAAACAATTCAAAAGGTGTTAGAATCAGATGATGATCCGTTTGCTTTTCGTGGTTTGAAATTTATTGAATCGGTGGAGGAGTCAAAACTGTTAAACTTCCGGCCAGGTCCTTTTGTAGTTATTTCTGCAAGTGGTATGGCCGACGCCGGAAGGGTAAAGCATCATGTAAATAACAATATTGAAAACAGCCGCAACACTATTTTATTAACGGGCTATTGCGAGCCAAGATCATTAGGAGGAAAATTGCTGGCAGGAAGAAAAGAGGTGAATATATTTGGAGCCATGCGGGAAGTGAATGCGGAGGTGGGTGCCATACGCAGCATGAGTGCACATGGCGATTATGAAGACCTTTGTCATTTCTTAGCTTGCCAGGACCCACAAAAAATCAGCAAATTATTTTTAGTGCATGGTGAGTACGACGTGCAGCAGGCATTCAAAAAAAGGCTGAATAATAAAGGGTTTGAAAATGTGGAAATACCCGAGTTACATTCCGAAGTGGTATTGAACTAAAGATGCGTTTTGTTCATAATTGAACCTGATATTTTTTTAAATTATAACCATCATGTAGTAAAGGCATTTTATTAAAGTTTTTACTGCTTAATGGTTTTTTATTTCCGATGAGTAGTCCAATGAAATATAACATGCTTTGGTTCCTTGTTATGGATGAGTTTGGTTACTTTTACCGAAAGCCGTAATTACCGTACAACAATTATTCTAAATCAGGAACGTTATTGCATAAACGTATTTAAATTAAGTTCTGCTTGACATTTTTACTAATCCCAAAAAATAGCGCAAATGATAAAAAAGATTTTAAAAATACTGGGCATCTTTTTATTGATAGTGGTTGGTATAGCATTAGCGGCCCCATTTATCTTTAAAAATAAAATAATTGCTTTGGTAAAAAAGGAGATCAATAGCAGTATGAATGCAAAGGTTGATTTTACAAATGTCAATATTTCGTTCTTCCGGAATTTCCCCAAAGTGGCAATCGGACTAGAAGAGCTACAGATATTGGGTACAGATGAATTTGCAACAGACACCTTGCTTTCAGCTAATAGGATTGATGCCAGCGTTGATATCATGAGCCTGATCAGGGGAAGCGAAATGAATATTTATTCTGTGGTAGCAGAATCACCGAGGGTACATGCAATCATTGGTAAATCAGGGCTGGCCAACTGGGATATAATGAAGCCTGCAGATTCCACCACTGCTGTAAAAGACGAAAAGCCATTCAAGCTGCAACTGCAGCGTTATGCCATCAATAATGGATATATCAGTTATGTTGATGAGTTGGGAGGCATCAGCAGTGAAATCAGTCGCCTGAATCATGAAGGCACCGGTGATTTTACTGCCGATTTATTTACCCTTAAAACGAATACCACTGCAGATGCGGTAACGGTAGTGTATGCTGGTATTCCTTATTTATCAAAAGCCAATGCATTGGTAAAAGCGGATATTGAAATTGACAATAAAAAGAACGAGTACCGCTTTAATACGAATGAAATTATAGTAAATCAATTGCAACTGAGCAGCAAAGGGATTGTAAAAAATCTGGATGCAAAGGGGTATGATATGGATATCACTTTTAAGGCGCCGTCTACAGATTTTAAAAATATTCTTTCTATGATTCCTGCTATTTATCAGCATGATTTTAAAAATATTAAAACAAGCGGTTCCGCAATTTTTAGCGGATTTTTAAAAGGAATTTACAACGACCTACAGATGCCGGCTTACCATGTAGATGTGCAGGTAAAGGATGGCTTCTTTCAATATCCCGATTTGCCAAAACCATTAGAGCAAATTAATTTTTCACTACAAGTGGATAATCCAAACGGGCAGCCCGATAATACGGTGATTAATATTGAGAAGGCTCATTTTTTAATGGATAAAGATCCTTTTGATTTCCGTTTGATGGTAGTAAAACCAACCAGCAGTATGTTCATTGATGGTGCTGCTAAGGGCAGGTTGGATCTGTCTAAAGTTGCGCAACTGGTAAAGCTGGAAGCCGGTACAAAGCTGGCAGGTCTGCTAAATGCGGATGTTAACATCAAAGGAAATGTAGCCGATATAGAGAGCCAGCAGTTTGATAAATTTAGCGCAGGTGGCACGGTGAGCCTGACCGACTTTTTATATGTTGCTAAGGATTATCCTACGGGTATAAAAATCAATAACCTGCTTACCTCTTTTACTCCTTCAAAAGTAAACATCAGTAACCTGAGCGGGCAATATCTTGGCTCAAATTTTATAGGTAGCGGGCAGGTAAATAATTTATTGAGTTATGTGCTTAACAATAAGCCATTGAATGCAGTGGTAAATATTACTGCAGATAAAATCAATTTAAATGACTGGATGGGTGTTTCTACAGACTCAGCTACCACCGGTGCAACATCCGCCCCCTTTGTGGTACCGGCCAACCTGGATATTGTACTCAATACAAAAGTGGATCAGGTACATTATGACAAGGTAGATATCCAGAACTTAACAGGCAGTTTATTGGTAAAAGATGAAGCGGTTAAAATAACTGATGTAAAAGGCAATGCGTTGGATGGTACCCTGATGGTAAATGGTATGTATTCTACAAAGGCGAGTAAAGAAAAGCCAGCGATTGTGCTGGAATATGATGTAACCGGTGTTGATGTACAGAAAACATTTTTTGCATTCAATACCGTTCAGAAGCTGATGCCGATCGGTAAATTTATTGCCGGCAAGTTGACCTCTCATTTGACTGTAAATGGCAAGCTGGGCGATAATATGATGCCTGATTTGACTACGCTCTCCGGGATGGGCGATTTATTACTGATTGAAGGCTTTCTAAGCAAATTTGCACCGTTGGATAAAATTGCCAGCACACTAAATGTGAAAGCGCTGGAGCAGATTTCATTGAAGGATGTTAAGAATTATTTTGAGTTTTCAAATGGCAAAGTATTGGTGAAGCCATTTACCGTTAAGGTGCAGGGAATCGATATGGAAATTGGCGGTTTGCAGGGGTTTGATCAGTCGATTGATTATTTGATCAATATGAAACTGCCACGCAATTTAATGGGCGAAAAAGGCAACCAGTTGGTAAACAATTTAGTGAGCCAGGTAAATAAAAAAGGCGTTCCGATTAAGGTTGGAGAAACGGTAAACTTGAATTTAAAACTGGGAGGCTTCTTTAGTAAGCCAACTATTAAGACTGATTTAAAGGAAAGCGCTGGTAGTTTGGCAGACGACTTAAAACAACAGGTTACTGATTTTGCAAAGGCGAAAATAGATAGTACGAAGACAGCGGTAACCAGTGCAGTGAAGGATACCATTGCTTCGGTAAAAAGTCAGGCCATCAATGCAGCAAAAGAAGAATTAGCAAGACAATTGCTGGGTGATAAAAATAAAGAGGGCGATTCTGTAAAGCCGAAATTTGACCCTAAAAAATCGGCCAAGGGATTATTTGATAATTTGTTGAAAAAGAAGGCGAAGGATACTACTACAAAGCAATAGGCAGAAAACTAATTAAAACAACAAAGCCTTTCATTTGAGAGGCTTTATTTTTTAAGAAACTCTTTCGGGATAATATAAAATATTTCAAAAACAAAAAAACCTCTCAAAAAGAGAGGTTGTATTTGGTAGCACGTACGGGAATCGAACCCGTGACTCCTCCGTGAAAGGGAGGCGTCTTAACCCCTTGACCAACGCGCCGTTTATTTTCGGACGGCAAAGATAGGGGTGCATATTTAATCCGCAAAATATTTAAAGAATTTAATTTAGTTTTTTTTGAAACCCTATTCAATACAGCGTTCCAGAGCATTAGAGAAAATAGTCTCATCTGAATCGTGTTCATCAATGACATTTATAGACACTATTAATAAATTTCCTATTGGTTATTTTTTACTGATAACTCAATTAATCGTTCATATTAAAGATTTATAGATCATCCTTTAATAAGTCCGGTCTTCTTTCCTTTGTTCTTTGTAAACTTTGTTCCATTCTCCATTGATCAATTTTTGCATGATTGCCGCTCATTAAAATTTCAGGTACTTTCCAATTCCTGAACGTTTCAGGTCTTGTGTAAACAGGTGGTGCCAGTAGATTATCCTGAAAAGAATCTGTTAAGGCAGAGGTTTCGTCATTTAAAACACCGGGTATCAATCTGCCGATGGCATCTACCAAAACAGCCGCTGCCAATTCACCGCCACTTAATACATAATCACCGATTGAAATTTCTTTGGTAATAAAATGTTCCCTTACCCGCTGGTCAATTCCTTTATAATGCCCGCAAATTAACAGCAGATTTTCTTTCATTGAAAATTGATTGGCCATTTGCTGATTAAAAATTTCACCATCCGGCGTTAGAAAAATAACTTCATCATAAGTAGTATTTTGCTGCAGACTTTCTATAGCGTTTACAAGTGGCTCTATCATCATTACCATACCGGCGCCGCCACCAAACTGGTAGTCATCTACCTGGGCCCGGGCATAAGTTGTGTAGTCACGCAGGTTGATTGTGTTTACTTCCAGCAAGCCCTTATCTTTTGCCCGCTTCATGATAGAATGTGCAAAAGGACTTTGCAATAAATCAGGCACTACCGATATGATATCAATTTTCATTGTGCAAACTTAATTAACATATTCTTTCATTCTTTAAAAATAGATGGCTGGCATTTTGATGGTTATTTGAAAAATATTTTCCGCTTATGAATAAAAACTTTTACCTCCTCATTTTTTTGCTGCCCATTTTTTCCTGTTCCAATTATACATTACATACCGGAACGGAATATCAAAAATCTATTACCAATATTCCACTGGTGCCACACCAACATAATGTGGATGTATATTTTAGCAACGATCAGCCCACGCAACCTTATTACAAAGTAAAAATGATAGACGCAAGCGGACCATCAAATGCGAGCTACGAGGCTTTATTAAATACCTTGAAGCAGGAAGCTGCCGCAGCGGGACTGGATGGCGTTTTACTTCTTGGAAAGCAACAGGCAGTTTGGTACAATAATATTTCGGAGTCGAGAACTATCAGGGATACAACGATCAATATTGAGCGGCAGGAAGCAAATGCTTACCAAATAATTTCAGCAGTTGGTCTTAAGTATGCGGGCAATATCAACTATTTAGATACCATCGTAAAATCAACCATCGTAGATATTTATGAGGATGGTAAGGCACGAAAATTAGAAGTACTGTTTGATTATTATGGCAACCTGTTGAATGCTACAGATAAGAATGCAGCGCAGTTTTATGCGGATGATATTGCGCCGTTTGATATTCGAAAACATGACGCTGCCAGCGTATCCGGCTGGGAATACAGCTATGATGAATTCAACAGGGTATTCTCTTTTAGAATAAGTAATACGCTGGAGGTAGTAGCATCTGCTATGATAGAAAGAAGCAGCAGCGGTAGAATCAATGCCGTTCAATACAAAATAAAGGATCCCGTTTCAAAAAGGAGTATCCGTTATACCCTTCATTGCATTTACAATTTGGCAGACCGATTAATGGAAAAGCAATTGTTTAATAAAAATAAATTGCTGTGGGTAGAGAAAATAAATTACCACGAAAATACGATTGCCGGTTGTAGCCGCTATAATACTGTTGGCGAAACGGAACGATTGGTATTTAAAGCGGATAATTATTTTTTCTCACAAACTGATTTGCCAAAGTCGATTGATGGAGTACCTGTCGGTATAGTTAAATAATGGAAATTATTGCTTGAAAATTATTCAGGGATATCCATAAAACCATCCAGATCACGCTTATCTTTTTTGGTAGGGCGACCTACTTTGCTCAAACGCTTACCGGTATTAAAAACGGCTGCCTGAAATTGAATGCGGTCCAGTTCGTCAGCCGGGGTAATGTCTTCATAATGTTTAATTGCTTCGCTGTATTGAACCCGGTGATCTAATAAAGCAGTCACTTTTATAATCCAACGTTTGGCTTCCGTCTTCACTTCGAATTCGTCACCCACACTAACGGTTTTAGATGCTTTAATATTTTCGCCCTTTAGTTTTACTTTGCTTTTAGCACAGGCATCACCGGCCTGGCTTCTTGTTTTAAAAAGCCGGATTGCCCACAAGTACTTATCTACACGAAGTTTTTCTGTTTCCATTGGGTAAAATTAAATGCTTTTATTTTTATTGTGACATCTGGTAGCCGTATTTCGTTAATTTAGTTTTCTA
>JBBQKO010000003.1:0-52192 GCA_038327005.1 Chitinophagales bacterium
ATGAATCTATTGGCCTCCATTTGCACCAATGCAGCATTTATTGTATTATTTTTAATTGAAAAAAGTTGAGTAAAATAGTTTCGATAGCAACCGGCGTTCCTCCTTACAAACATGCACAAAACGAAATCTGTTCTTTTGCTGATATTATCTATTGCGATAATGAAATTGACAGTCGCAAAATGAGATTCCTTTACCGGCAAAGTGGAATCGACACCCGGTATTCGGTTATTCCCGATTATAGTGCAAAAGCAAAGTACCGGCAATTTTATGAAAAGACAAATGACCTGGAACCATTCCCCAATCTTGAAAAACGCATGCAATGTTATGCAGATAATGCGGCCATGCTTTCGGTAAGTACCATCAATGATTGCATCAGCGGAAAAATTGAAACTGCTGATATTACGCATCTGATAACGGTAAGCTGCACCGGCATGAGTGCTCCAGGCCTGGATCTTGAGATTATGGAAGCGATGGATTTGCAGCGAAATATTTTCAGAACCTCAGTAAATTTTATGGGATGCTACGCTGCCATCCATGCGTTAAAAATTGCAGATGAAATTTGTAAGAATAACGAGCACGCAAATGTGGTAGTTGTATGCACAGAACTATGTACGCTGCATTTTCAAAAAGAAAGTTCAATAGACAATATCACTTCTACCCTGCTTTTTGCGGATGGATGCGCTGCGGTTTTGGTACAACACAATGAAGCCATCAACAGAGGGATGATTCTAAAAAACTTTTATTCCGAAGTTGAATTTAAAGGTAAAAAGGATATGAGTTGGAAACTCTCTTCCATGGGATTTCTAATGACACTCTCGGGCTATGTACCGGATTTGGTGAAGGAGGATTTTAATTCACTGGTAGAAAATGCATTAAAGAATGCAGGCATTGAAAAAGATGCAATTACCAACTGGTGCATTCATCCTGGTGGTAAAAAAATATTGGAAGCCATTCAAAACAGCACCAGCTTAACGCAGACACACCTGCAGCACTCCTATGATATTTTGAAGGCATATGGCAACATGAGTTCGCCAACCGTATTGTTTGTTTTACAAAGAATTTTACAGGAACTACAGAATAATCCACCCGAAGAAGAGGCCATTATTTTTGGAGCTGCATTTGGTCCGGGGCTTACTATGGAAACATTTATAGCATCCTATGATTAATTTAAATACCCGATCATACCAAACTGAATTGCTGGATGCTACGAACATTCCGTTTGCAGACATTCAACAAAATTTGCAGGAACTGAATACCATCAATACTTACCTGGGTGGACATACGATTTCAATCAACGGTATCAAAAAAATATTAAAAACATTCCGTACAGACCAACCCATCGTAATTTGTGAAATTGGCTGTGGTGGCGGCGATAACTTAAAAGCTGTTGAAGAATGGAGTGTCCGCAATAATATTCAAGTTCGCTTCATCGGCATCGATTTAAAAGCAACCTGTATCGAATTTGCGCAACAGCAATATCCTGCACTAAAGGCCAACTGGATTGTTTCAGATTACAAAGCGATTCAATTTAATGATGATAAACCGGATATTATCTTTTCTTCGCTATTCTGTCACCATTTTGAAGATGCAGAGCTGGTTACGATGTTGCAGTGGATGCGATTGAATACGAGAAAGGGATTTTTTATCAATGATTTACACAGACATTACCTGGCTTATAGTTCTATTAAGTTAATCACCGGTATTTTTTCAAAATCGTATCTTGTTAAAAATGATGCACCGCTATCAGTGGCAAGAGGATTTAAAAAGAAAGAGTGGCAGCATTTGATAAAATCCGCTGGTATTACAAATTGCACCATTCATTGGAAGTGGGCATTCCGGCATTTAATTGTTTATACAGCAGATTAAGATTGGACCAGAACAAATTTTTCAATCTATTAATATCAGGGTAAAATATTTTAAATGATGAGTGAGTTTCGAAAGCAGGATGTATGCATTATTGGCGGCGGTCTCGCTGGCCTGTCACTTGCTATACAACTATCAACCAGCGGGCATTCCGTTGCGCTATTCGAGAAAGAGCAATATCCTTTTCATAAAGTATGCGGAGAATATATCAGTTTGGAAAGCTGGGATTTTATAAAGAGTCTTGGTCTGCCATTAGATGAAATGAATTTGCCTATCATTAAAAAACTGATGGTAAGTTCACCAGATGGCAATCTTTTACAAACTGATTTACCACTCGGCGGATTTGGCATCAGTCGTTACCTATTGGATAACGAGTTGAAAAATATTGCCATAAAAAATGGTGTCGCATTGTATGATAATTGCAAGGTAGATGCTGTGCATTTTAAGGCGGATGCATTCACATTGGAAACTACCGCAGGCAGATTTATATGTAAGGTTTGTTGCGGCAGTTATGGCAAAAGAAGCAATATTGATATTCAGCTCAAACGCAACTTCATTACCTTTAAAAACAATAAACTAAACAATTATATCGGTGTAAAATATCATATTAAAACAAACTTCCCTGTAGATACCATTGCGCTGCATAATTTTGAAAATGGCTATTGTGGCATCTCTAAAATTGAAGCGGATAAATATTGCCTTTGTTATCTTACCAATGCTGCTAATCTGCAATCAAATGGAAACTCCATTGCCGCAATGGAAAAGAATGTGTTGCATAAAAATCAATACCTGAAGCAAATTTTTGAAAACAGCCAGATGGTGTACACGGCTCCTGTTACCATTTCGCAGGTTTCCTTTTCAAAAAAAACTCAGGTTGAAAATCATATATTGTTATTGGGAGATGCTGCCGGAATGATAACACCATTATGTGGTAACGGAATGAGCATGGCACTTCGTGGAAGTAAAATTGTAAGGAGTGAAATTGAAGCCTTCCTGCAAAACAAGATCGATCGTGAAGCAATGGAGAAGCGTTATGAAACCAACTGGAAACAGGCTTTCTCAAAGCGTCTAACGATTGGCCGAATGATCCAGAAAACTTTTGGAAAAGACACGCTTACTAATCGATTCGTAGGCTTAATGAAACGGATGCCTGTTATTACAAATCTACTCATCAAACAAACACATGGAGAGCCTTTCTAAAGCTATCCCATTTCTGCGTCCACCCTTTTCATATCCCTTATATGCATCCTGGCAGATTTTAAAAATCGGGTTCCTTTCGTAAATGTCCAGGGCTTCACTCCACACTGCCTATTGTAGCTGCTAATTTCGTACAGGGCCTTCCAATGTTTTAATATTTCTTTATAGGCACCCATCAGCGTATAACCGGTATCGTAGAAATGATTGGGTTCTGCACCGCAACCATTGTATTCCAAAATGGTAAAATTCTTACCTGCCTTTAAATCCTCGGCACTGGTACACATAATGTCGTAACGGCCATAAAAGAAATCATCAATTTTCAAACTAATTGCATCAAATACCGCTACCAGTTGTTGATCAATCTTATCTTTTAAATCAATAAACTGTGCCCCACGGTTATGGTTAGCCGCATAACTCAGCATGTATTTCTCACCTGATGGTAATACATCACCCCACCTTGTCTTGTGCTTATTGTACAATTCATCCAACCGCTTACCTCCTTTGGGATGTTGTCCAATCAACGATTCCAGTGTTTGCACTCCATCGCCTGTGACCTGTAATGGAACCTTATGTAAAAAACCAGTAACCTTTCCCGTTTTTTCTTCTGGATGCCGGATGTAGAAAACACTTACTTCCATCGGGTAATACACGAGGCTTTGCACAATGTATTCCCAGGGCATTAAGTCATGGTATTTTTTAAGATCGGCTTCGTTTTCAATCATCCTCAGTAGAATGCCCTGACCGCCTACTTCCGGCTTTACGATCAGTGGGTAATTAATTTTATGCTGTGTAAGTTTATGTTTTATATCATTGAACTCTTCGTGAGGTAAAACATAAAAGGTCGGTGGGAAAAAGCCTTCCGGCAAAAGGTCATACATTTCCTTTTTTGGTTCACCTTCCATACCACCGAAAGTTAGTTTGGGATTACTGGATGTGAAAAACCAAACTGCTCTGGATTTAATGGTGTACCAAAGCCAAAAAAAAGACATGGGTGTATAAATTATTTCAAACGGCCATGCTTCCCAATTTGTAATTTTATGTATTATCCCCTTTACTATTTTCATTGAAACGCAAAATTAACATCTTACAGCCAACATAAAACATGCACACAAAAACAGCAAACATTTAGTTACATTTGCCATACTGAAACATAGAAATATATGCATGTACCAACAATGGCCGAAATGACTGCAAATGGAGAAAGTCCGGATATTTTATTTTGGGTGGGGTGTGCAGGCAGCTATGACCAGCGGGCTCAGAAAATCACAAAAGCTTTTGCCACAATATTAGACAAAGTGGGAACCAAATATGCCATTTTAGGAAAAGAAGAAGCTTGTACAGGCGACCCCGCCAGACGTGCAGGTAATGAGTTTATGTTCCAGATGATGGCTTATCAGAATATCCAGGTTTTGAATGGCTACGGAATAAAAAAGATTGTTACCGCCTGCCCACACTGTTTTAATACCCTAAAGAATGAATACCCTGAGCTAGGTGGCAATTATGAGGTGATACATCATGCTACTTTTATCCAGCAACTGATTGATGAAGGAAAAATAACCATGAAAGAAGGTGGTAGCTTTAAAGGCAAAAAGATAACTTACCATGATAGCTGCTACCTTGGAAGGGCAAACAATATTTATGAAGCTCCGCGGAAAGTACTGGAAGCACTTGACATAGAATTGGTGGAAATGAAACGCTGTAAATCCAATGGGTTATGCTGTGGTGCCGGTGGGGCACAAATGTTTAAAGAAGAAGAAAAAGGCGATATCCGTATTAACTTCGACAGAAGCAATGAAGCCATTGCAACAGGCGCCGCTATTATTGCTGCGGCCTGCCCCTTCTGCAATACAATGATAACAGACGGTGTAAAGAACAGCAATAAAGAAGACAACGTACAAGTACTTGATATAGCCGAATTAATAGCCGCATCCATTTAAAAAATATAAAATGAAACTAGCATTCCACGAACAAATTCCATCCGACTTTAACGACTCATCTAAAGTTTGGATTTACCAAAGCAGCCGGTTATTTTTCATCAGCGAAGCATTACAGATTGAAGAAATGCTGGAAGAGTTTATTGGCAATTGGAAGAGTCATGGCGCCCCGGTAAAAGGATATGCCAATATCATATTCGGACAGTTTATTGTGATTATGGCGGATGAAACCGCTACAAGTGTGGGGGGGTGCAGCACTGACAGTTCTGTAAGACTCATAAAAGAAATAGAACACAATTTCAAAGTTCAGCTTTTTGACAGGCAAACACTTGCGTTTGTAGTTAAAGACAAAATCCAGTTGCTACCTTTATCGCAATTAAGCTATGCAGCAGACAACGACTTCATTAATGCAGATACTTTGTATTTTAACAATACGGTGCTTACCAAAAAAGAATTACTAAACGACTGGATAATTCCCATTAAACAAAGCTGGCTTTCAATGCGAATCAAGTTTACCGAACTGGTAAAATAATAACTATTTTTCTGAAGGATTTCTTTTCAGGTAAGTTAATTTGTCAATCGTAGCTTCCAAACGAGCTAGCTTGGTTTCTTCCTTTTTTGCTCCGGCAATCCAGGTGATGTACTCCTTTCTGTTGGTGAAGGAAAGCGATTCAAAAAAAGCTTTAGCCGATTGATTTTCTGTAAATAACTCTTCCAGTTCTGCAGGAGTGGTGATTGTTCTTTTCTCTAGATCAAGGCACGAAAGTTCTGGAGCAATCAACGGCTTTTTCACCTGATCGGCTTTTTTAAACCTCATTGCACTCCAAATGCTATCAAGGGTAATTAAGCGAACGCTTTCAAATCCTAATTGAGAAATGCATTCCCAGTTACAATCTCTTGTTAAATCACTTACAATTTTAGAAGAAACTTTAGGATAAGCAATCCAAAGTTTGGCATCGTCATGCAATGCAGGTACTATTTCTTGTAATATATCCTTTAGTTGTTTGTGGCTGATTGCGAAAACCAGGGCAAAGTCAATCTTCCTGATTTTTAGTAGTGGAGTAACATTTTTTGCGAAAGATATTTTAACAAATTGTTTTTCAACAGTAGAGGGTAATCCTTGTATTAATAAATTCTTTTCGTCTTTTAATTGCAATTTCTCTAAAAGTGACTGTGATGGTGCTAATACTTCCATGTAAAGATTTTTTAAATTTATTAAGTGAACAATAAGTCATTCGGATCCTTGTCAGGATACAAATAACGCCTACATAATCAATATTAAAATAATTGGCAAATACAATAAGGGGACAAATAAGGTTGCAAATTTAATGATTTATTCACATAAAACTAAAAAAACTCCCGTGCAATGGGAGTTTAAAGTAAAATTGGTTACTAAAAATATCTATTTAGAAACTGGCTTGTAGAATTTCAACGCCTCTTCCATGTATCCCTGTAGCCGTGCTATCCTGTTTTCATCTGCCGGATGTGTTGCTAAAAATTCCGGTGGCTTTTGCCCGCCAGATGCTTGTGACATTCTTTGCCAGAATGAGATGGCTTCCCTCGGATTATAACCAGCCATTGCAGCGAATATCAGCCCAAAATGATCTGCTTCATATTCCTGCTTTCTTGAGTTAGGTAAGGTAAATCCAAGTTGACTTCCCGGGCCAAAGACACCATTAAAAATTCCATTTACTTTACTATTACCGGATGTCAAAATATCTCCCGCAACACCAATGCCCTGCGTAATCATCCCTTGGCTCATGCGTTCGTTTCCGTGGTTTGCTACTGCATGTGATATTTCATGTCCGAGTACAATTGCCAATGCAGCTTCGTTTTGAGTTACCGGCAATAATCCGGTGTACACTACTACTTTCCCTCCTGGCATACACCATGCATTTACATCTTTATTATCCACTAAATTAAATTCCCATTTATAACCACTTAAAATTGCGCCCTTGCCCTGCTTCGTATAGTATTCTGTGATGGCATTGGCAATCCTTGTTCCTACCCTTCTAACCATTTCCGCATCTTTATTAGTCGTGGTGCTTACTACCTTATTTTGAGATAAGAAAGATTTATATTCCGCAATAGCCATTTCCTGCAACTGGCTTTCGGGCAATAAACTTAACTGCTTGCGTCCGGTAACTGCATTGGTAGTGCAAGCCATAAAAAGCACGGGCAATGCCAACAGTAAAAAAAGGGATTTCTTCATGTGATTTTATTTTATTTACAACTAAACAATTGGCGTACCAGCTTTATACAACATACCCTTTAAAACAAATGTTCTAAGGAATTATAAAACTGAAGTGGAGAATGGGGGAAGTTATTTTCTACGAAGTTTTCGTTTGTCCCGTCCTTTAAAGATGGGCACCCGGCTTTCGCTGCCCCGTAAAATCTTTACAATATTCTTTTGGTGGGTTAGTATGATAAGAACTGCAACTAATAAAGCAAAAATTCTATATAGTATAACATCATCGTTCCATATCCAAAGTACACAAACCGGTAATGCAATACCCGCTAAAATGGAACTTAACGAAACATAGCGTGTAAGAAAAAGGACCAATAAAAATACACCCACACAACTGAGTGCAATCACCGGCTGAACTGCCAGAATCATCCCAAATAAAGTTGCCACGCCTTTACCGCCTCTAAATTGTGCAAAAATTGGGAACACATGTCCTAATACCGCCGCCAAACCAAGACCAACCATAAGGTTTGTGCGATCCCATTCATTGGTTAGATAGTAAGGCAAAAAGTAAAATAATGCTACAGCACCCATACCCTTTAAAATATCGAATATCATTACAATGGTTCCATATTTTGCACCTAATACACGGAATGTATTAGTAGCACCCATGTTGCCACTACCATAGTCCCGAATGTCGATGTGGAAAAACGTTTTGCTTACAATTAAAGCAGTTGGAATAGATCCAATAAAATAGGCTAATATGATTAGTAGTAGTTCGTTCATTGTTTCTTTAGTGAGTTGAGTGGACAAATATACCCAAATTTGGGTATCAGTAACGTTTATTTAACATTCGATATTACTAACTAAAACAATTTTGCTGTAATAACAATCCAGTCTCCTCTTTGATTAGTGGCTAAATACCCTAAACCAACTTCCCGGATGGCATTGAGCAGTGTCAATTCATTTTCTTTTAAAATTCCACTAAACAATATTGTACCACCTTCTGCCGACGCTTCTTTTATAGAAGCTAAGTTATCAAGAATCACATTCAGGTTAATATTTGCCAGGATAATATCAAATTTGTCATTTACCGGAACAGTATCCATTTGCTCTACAATGATATTCAGGCAGGCATTCTGTTCAATGTTTTCAATGGCGTTGGTAATACTCCATTCATCATAGTCAATCGCAAATACTTTTTCTGCGCCCAACTTACTTGCCAATATACCCAACACTCCAGTTCCTGTGCCAAAATCCAAAACGGACTTTCCGGTAAAACTGATTGACTCCATTTGTTTGATCATCAGGTATGTGGTGGCGTGGTGCCCCGTGCCAAAACTCATTTTTGGTGTGATGATGATTTCTTGGGAAACATTTTTAATCGGCTGGTGAAACCATGCCCGGATTCCGACAAACTCCTCCACCAGTACAGGCTTAAACTCTTCTTCCCATTTCTGATTCCAGTTGATGTTTTCAATCGTAGTTTGAATGTAGCTAACGTTATCGAACGTATCAATCACACCTGAAAATTCAGCCTGGTTAAAATTGTCTTCAGATATAAATGCATCCAGCGAGTTCTCATCTTCTTCAAAACCTTCAAAGCCACGATTGGCCAACAATGCTACCAGTCTTTCTTGCTGTTCGATATTTTCTATCTCAAATTCAAATTTCAAATAATTCATCAGTTCCGTCATTTATTTTAATGCAATATTAACCGGCTTTCCTGAAAAATCAATTGCGAAATAATAATTTCCTGAGGCGAGTCCATCACTATTTAAAACGGGCTGCAATGGTTGCGACCGTTTCCCATTAACATAAATTTGCCTGTTGAAACCATTTGTACCGTGTACAATGAATTTTATATTTCGCTTTAAAGGCTTGCCAGCAAAGTTTCCACCATTTGAACTAATTATAAAATGCATTTCCGTTGATGAGGGGATCGCTTTAAATTGAATCAATTCAAATAGCTTTAAGCTGATAGACCGGTTATTGTTTCCATCATCATCAAACAGCGTGTATTGAGATGTTAGATCATCTGCATAATAGTGAACTGTTAAACTATCAGTGGAATAAGCCTTGGAATTTACGCCTTCTGTGCGAATCATTGTAGGGATAAAACTACCTGATTTTACAAAAACAGGTATTGCTTTCATGGAGGTTTTATAATTGGTTGATGACTGGTAAAGAGTCCTATCGGAGTGGCTGCTATTTAGATTGCTAAATGCGTACCATTTCCCTTCAGGAAAAAACACTTTTCGTTCGGTTACTCCTTTTTGCAAAACGGGGGCAACCAAAATATTTTCTCCCCACATGAATTCATCCTCAACTTTACTTACATTGGAATCATTTGGATAATGGTAATATAAAGGAGCAACCAGTGGATCCCCATTGGAAGATTGTCTGTAAGCTAACGTATAATTATAGGGCAATAAAGAATAACGGAGATTTATAACTGCTTTGGCATAACTGCGATATGGCTCAGCAATCAAAGCAGGCTCGCTTGGAAAGCTAAAAGCTGCCGTGTCCAGATTGTATAAAGCTGTACCATGCGGCCTGAAGATGGGAGTGAAACCAGCAAACTGCAACCATCGTACATACAACTCATTATCACCTTCACCGCCTGCAAAACCACCGGCATCTGCATGTATGTATGGAACACCACTCATACTCATGCCCAGCATAACAGGTAACTGTGCACGCAATCCACTCCAACTGCGGCTTACATCTCCGCTCCATGGAAAAATACTGTACCGCTGGCTTCCGGCAAAACCTGATCGGTTAAGATGAAACAGCCTTTTATTAGGGAACTTCTTTGCGTAATTTGAAAACAACATTTTATTCCAATAATGACCATACACATTGTGTACCTCATCTGCTTTCATTCTTCTTTTAATACCCATATCTGCCAGGTTATGCATCATATTTGCCGGATGTTTTTCCGGTTCCCCCAAATCTGTCCACCACCCGGTAATACCGTTGAAAATTTGTTTTTTGTAGTGCTCTCTCCAAATCCAATCACCGGCATCTTTACGGAAGATATCAAGTAGTCCGCCCCGACCGAAATAGAAATCAGTTAACTCATAAGGCTTGCCAATGCTATCGGTTGCAAAAAATGGCTGAGATGCAACGTACGTTCGGGTGCCTTTTAAAATAAATGGTTCCGCTATCAAAATAGAATTGATCTTTTTCTTTGTAAAGCCATCAATCATTTTCTTTGGATTGGGCCATTTGTTTTTATTGATCCAATCCAAATTTCCCAGGGTGCCCTTAATGCTATCGCCGAACCAATACAAATCAAAAATGATGGCATCTACCGGAATATTTTCCTTTTCCATTTTACCCAATATTTCATTTACCTGTTGCTCGCTGCTGTATCCAAACCTACTCATAAAGTTACCCAGCGCCCATCTTGGTGGAAGCGGCTGTGTGCCGGTAAGCTTTTGATAAGAAGAAAGTATTTCCTGGTAATTTTTACCCATGATGATATAAACATTTAACTCCCCGCTCATAAATCCCACTTCAAATAGATCCTCGTTTGTTTTTCCAATATCGGCATAGCCTCGGGAGGCATTGTCAAAAAACAATGCATATCCTTTGGATGAGGTAAAGAATGGAACCGAATAATTCAATGCATCCGCACCCTCGCTATAGCCATACCATGGATTATTGTACAAAGGAAATTTATACCCCCTGCGGTTGATGGAAACAGCCCTTTCTCCCCCGCCGAAAATTTGCTCCCCCCGTTGAAGCTTAAACCGAAAACCGTTGAATTCATCCTTTTGAAAAACCTCTTCCAGCACAATGGATTTGTTTTCACCAAATAGTAATTTACCCTTGTTATAATCAATACTGGTGGAAGAAAAGATCACAGATTGTTTAAACGGAGCTTCTGCTATTTGCTTTGAAGACTTGAATGGAAGCGATTTTAATATAACGGCATCGCTTACATTTTCGTTGGTTAAATATCCATTGGGCTGATATTTCAACTGTATGATATTTTTTGCAAATTGTTGAAAGGTAAATGTGCCCGTTGCTGTTTTAATTTTTTCAACCTGGCCGATGGCAACTACAGCAATCAATAAAAACATCAATGTATAATGCAATCTTAATTTCATGGCAAACTATATTTATTATAAAACGACTCCTATGAAATGCAAATTTAACTCAAAGCAATCAACATCGCTTTACCCAATTTGCCGGCATTGATAAGAAATAATTTGGTTGATAATAATGTGACAGCCATAAAAAGCAACAGCAATTTTTTTTACTAAAAGCCAACGTACGAATACGTATAAAAACCGGTACTAATGGTTCTGGTTATTTAAAAGAAATTTCGATATTAGTTACGTTTGTTAAACAAAGTGTAGAAGCAGCTTACCTGAACGACACCGTTATTATTAATGGGATTGATGCCATTTTCGGGTTTTAAAATCGCCCACTTTTTTACCAACCCGTTGTGTACATTACACTTCTGCCCAATCCAGTTTTAGTGTGAAAACCCAACCCATTGCCTGAAAACAAAATGCTCAATTTACCACAGAGAAAATGGTAAATTGAGCATTTTTTAAACTATCAGAATTATTTTATTTTTTTAGGTACATTACCTCTTTAACCAGTTTAACTGTTCTTGGAATATCTGGTAAGTACAAAGCAACCAAATTAGGAGCATAATGCATCGGAGCATCTACCGAAGTAATTCTACGGATGGGCGCATCAAGGTAATCAAAACCTTCTTTTTGTATTCGATATGTGATTTCTGAAGAAACTGACGCAAACGGCCATTGTTCTTCTACAATCACCAGCCGATTGGTTTTTTTAACGCTTTCCAGTATTGTAAACCAATCCAATGGGCGGATGGTTGCCAAATCAATCACTTCTGCTTCAATGCCTTCCTTTGCCAATTCTTCAGCTGCACCCAAAGCTACTTTCATCATTTTGCTGAAAGATACAATCGTTACATCTTTTCCTTCCCGCTTTACAAAAGCCTTACCAATTGGTAATAAATATTCTTCTTCTGGTACCTCTCCTTTTTCACCATACATCACTTCACTCTCCATAAACATTACAGGATCATCATCCCGAATGGCACTTTTCAATAAACCTTTTGCATCATAGGGATTACTAACAGATACTACTTTTAAACCAGGAATATTTGCATACAGCGCTTCAAAAGCAGTAGAATGTTGAGCACCCAACTGGCCTGCACTTCCGTTTGGTCCACGAAAAACAATCGGGCAACCAACCTGTCCACCGCTCATGGCCAACATTTTTGAGGCAGTGTTCAATATTTGGTCTAAAGGCAATACTGCAAAATTCCAGGTCATAAATTCCACGATCGGACGTAAACCATTTTGTGCTGCACCCACTGCGATTGCTGCAAAACCAAGTTCAGCAATCGGCGTATCAATGATTCTTTTTTCGCCAAATTCATCCAGCATTCCCTGGCTTACCTTGTAGGCTCCGTTGTACTCTGCTACTTCTTCTCCCATTAAAAATACATTTTCATCCCTTCTCATTTCTTCCTGCATGGCTTCCCTTAAAGCTTCTCTGAACGCAATTTGTCGCATGTGCTTTGATGATTAATTGGTTAATATAAATCCGTTAAAGATTCATATATTTTAATAACGTTAATTTTTAATAAAGTGCAAATTTATCCTTTCGGAGTCAGATCAACAAATTGAGTTATTACATTTAAATTTTACTTACTAAAAAAAAGCTGGCCTATTATGAGCCAGCCTTTCTTATATATACCAAAAATTAAAAATCATTAAAGAGAACGAGGTAAAAGCACCTGGTCAATTCTGAACATAACGCCATTTACATAATTCTGATCAGTTGCGAATGGATTTAGTGGATTAATAATAATGTTAGATGGAGTTGCATTCGCCAGCCCTTTCACAGTAGCAGCTCCAACAAACGGACCGGCAAAGGTAGCCTGTACCGTTACACCCGGGTGAACAGAGATTGCCTGGTTAAGCAATGTTTTTACCAATGTAGGTGTAGTTGGCATGTTTACAGAAAAAACCCGGATACCCGGAATGGTTGTACCTAGTATATGATAAACCACTATTCCTCTTACGGTTTGTGCAGTAAGGGCACCGAACAATGCAGGGTTGCTAAATACATCGGGTGTAGCTGCCAATCCGGTAGCCTGAGTCAATGCAATACCTGGTGCCTGGGTTGCTGCAATAACGGGTGCCTGGGCAGTTGCTTCTGCGTCTGTAGCACCACCAAGAATCAATTGTGCCTTGATTATTGGAATTAAATTTTGGGTTACTATTGGGATAAGTGCCAGTCTTATTGCCCCGGTCAAGGTTGTTCTAAAAGCAAGATCCGTTGGTGCCAATAAAGTTAAGTTTACACCAAAACTACTTAAAGCCGTTTGCAGGGTGCCTGCAACTGCTACACCGCTGTCGGCACGAATGATAGCTGCTCTTAAATAAGTTAAATCGGCACTAGCTGAAATTGAATCCCAAAGAAATCTTGATGGAGGAGCAACAAGTACTGCAACTCTATGCAATACTCCGTTTACAGCCAAAACGTCTGTTGCGGTGATCGGTACATTGTTTACCCAGGCAGCCGCCCCTCGTTTGCTTGGAAAAGTGGTGAGCCGTACCAACGGATTGAACCCCGGCGTACCACTGGTAGGGTTTAAAATGGACGGATACTCAAAATTTGGGAACGTTGTTGGTATTGAAGTTGAAGCAATTACCTGTGGAATAACATGGTAACTCACCAATCCGGCTACTGTTGCTACTGGTAGCGAATTGATAACCGCTACACTAGGAATACCAGACAATATAAAAGCACTGTTATTGGGTGCAAATACAGTATAACGTTGCGTAGGCGAAGATAACGCACCCAATAAGCCCGCTCTTACAACGGCAGCCTTTAAAAAGGTAAAACTGGAGTCCGGGTTGTCTAACAAAGAAGCCAATGTTGGAGAAGTTCCCTGAACTGCCTGGGCAAATGGCACTGGTGGTAATGGCGCCTTATTACAGGCGGTAATCAATAGGGAGGCCGTTGCTATTAATAAGCCTCCTCTTTTTATTTTATAAGATAATTTCATATTGCTAGATTTGAAAAGTGATGAAGATTAAAAAACATTGTACGCAAAACTTACATAGTACAAGCCGCCAACAATGGAATTACCTGCAGAATTTGTATAGTATTGATTCAAGAGATTATTAGCACCCAATTTCAAAATTGATTTTGTAGCAGGTAGCTTTAAACTAATCTGGGCATCAACGGTGTGAATGGCCGGGAGTGTTTCATTTGCAAAATCACTTTCAAAGAAGAAGGCTTCCTGCCAGCGGTACGCAACGTTAAAACCCAAACGCTTCTTGTATCCAAATCCGGTATTGCCAATAGAAAGATTGGTACGGTACTTTGGTGTGCTGAAGTAAGCGATAAAACCGGCTGGTACATCCTTCAAATTATCGGATGATAAGTTGGCACCAATCGTAAAGGCTCCCGGTAAACGATAATCAACGCTTACTCCAAAACCATAAGTTTTCACTTTCGTTGGTGAGTTCACCGGTATAGAATAGATGTTTGCTACGTTACTTACCGCTACGCCTTTGTTCAATGCTGTAACAATATCATTTACTGTATTGTTTCCGGTGGGTTGAACCAACAGCCTACGGGTTAAAAAGTCCTGATATTGTCCATAATAACCATATACGTCAACTAATAATTTATCCTGCAATGCGAGCCCTTTATATCCCAATTCATAAGTACTTACTGCTTCTGGTTTAAATGGTGTAACCGTGTACGGTGTAGTCACCGATGGCAATTCGCTCAATGAATAAGTATTAGTGTTTAAATTATATTTCTGCTGAAAAAATGGAACGCCACCTAATAATCTTGTATTAGAACCTACGTCTAAATCAATCCATTGCTGTTGAGTACTTGGAAAACGATACGCAGTTTGGAAACTCACCCTGATATTGTTATTGTTAGCAACCTTAATCAATGCGGTTGCTCTTGGAGTAAACCTTCCTTTGAAGTTATCATTCTTGTCATAACGGCCACTTAAAGTTATTTTAAGAAAATCGAACAAACTTCTGGTTGCCTGAACATATCCGCCATATTCACCAATCTTGATGATGCCGCCTCCATCAGCAAACAAGGTGCCCTGGCTGTTTAAATTATATTGCTTGTAATTGGCACCCACCAATACATCAGCAAATTTGCTGGTAAGATGCGTTAAATTATATTGACCTTCCACATTATAAAGATCTGTTCTGTCAACAAACAACCCCCCGCCCGGACTGCCACCAATTGGCAAACTCCTGATCTTATCAAAACCTGATTTAAATGCCGGACTTCCAGGAACTGGCCTGCCAACATCGGCAGAACTTCTGGCCAATTGTTGTGCTGCATAATCAGTTAATCCATTCAAACGGCCACCCAAGTATGCCTGGCTATATTGAGAAAACCAGCCTGTTGCGCCACCACTTGGCTTCCAGTTTTCATTAAACAAACGGGCTGTAACAGTAGCATTATAACTTTCACCGGAATTTTCCTGTGTAGTGTAACCCCTGATCATCCAGTTTTTATGATTCAGTTCCAATTTGTACTGACCAACTTTTAAAGCTCTTAAACTGTAACGCTCGCTGCCGGTATAAATGGTGTTGCCAGTTCCCCAATAACCTGAAAGAACGGCTTCAATACCGGGCGTAATCTTATAATGAAAGGCTCCCGATAGCTTATAGTTTAGTGTATTTGGACTTACCATATCACTTTCATCATATCCGGTACGGGATACATTGATGGGACGACCTCCATTCAAGGTGTCAATAAAGTTTTTTAGAAACGGTGCCGCCGATGAACCGATTGCATTCAAAACAGCAGTTCGAATATCTGTAGTAGTTTCATCACCATACACGTTTACGCCATCATAGTTAGGGTCAGAAGCCCTGTCGCCAGTAATGATGTTGCCTGTAGTGCCTTTACGGAGATAGTTTCTGTTATCATAACCCAACCAATCTTTGGCAGATATAATTTCTGTTCCAATTTTAAATGCAAACTTTTCGGATACCTTTTTCGCCCAACGCAGCGACCAGTTATTGTATGACGATGCCTCCCGATAGCGGCTGTCGGCATTCATAATACCGGTTTTTACCTGAAAAGAAAGCCCCTGGTATTTGAATGGATTCTTACTATTAATAAGAATGGTTCCATTCATACCACCCGGACCATACAAAGCAGAAGAAGCTCCCGGTAATAATTCAATGTTGTCTACATCAAGTTCAGTAAGACCGATTACACTTCCTACAGAAAAGTTTAAACCCGGAGCCTGGTTATCCATACCATCCACAATCTGGTTTACCCTGGTGTTGCCACTGCCATTAAATCCACGGGTAGAGGGTGTTTTAAAAGTGAGGGATGAAGTAGTGAAATCCACGCCTTTCAAACTACTTAAAATGTCGTAGTAAGATGAAACAGGCGAGTTTCTGATATTGGCTGCACTCACCCGCTCAATAGAGACCGGTGATTCCAATATTTTTTGTGCCACTTTGGTAGCCGACACAACCACCTCCTGCCCCAGAGAATTGGAGGGAGCCATTTGAATCGTTAAATACTCAGAAGGATTGGTAACCACCAATTCCTGCAAAGCATAGCCTACTGACGAAAACAATACTGTAATGGGTAGTTTTTGATTAAAGGTGACTTTAAAATTTCCCTTGTCATCAGTAAATGTACCAACCTGAGAACCTTTAATGGTAACAGATACGGCAGAAATACTCTCATTGGTTGTGCGGTTAACAATTTTACCGCTGATGGAGGAACTTTGGGCGTAGGCAACACCCGTTAAGATGTTGGTCAACAAAAAGACCATCATATAGCTCGCAATTTTTCTCATTATGGTTTTTTTAGGTTTAAAAAGTCTAGCAAAGTAAGCAATGTTATTTTTTTGTAAAAATTTAATTTTTAAAAGTTTTTGAAAATCTTATCTCTTTTAAAATTGGGTAGATAAAATGTATGCCTGTAATTTAGCATTATGACAAATTTTAAATTCCCGGAACAAACCAAATTTTACAGTGGAAAAGTTAGAGATGTGTACACAATCTCCAATAAATGGCTGGTAATGATAGCAAGCAATCGTATTTCAGCATTTGATGTGATTCTTCCAAAAGCAATTCCGTACAAAGGACAGGTTTTAAATCAAATAGCTGCGTACATGCTAAAAGCAACGGCAGATATTTGTCCAAATTGGCTGATTGCAACACCAACGCCCAATTGTGCCATTGGTAAAAAATGTATTCCCTTTAAAGTTGAAATGGTAATCAGGGGAAATTTAACCGGCCATGCATGGAGAACCTACCAGTCTGGTTTAAGAGAACTCTGCGGCGTAGCAATGCCCGAAGGATTGCAAGAAAATGACTTTTTCCCGGTGCCAATTATTACTCCCTCGACGAAAGCAGCAGTGGGCCATGATGAAGACATTAGCAAAGACGATATATTAAAAAGTGGCATTGTAAATGAGAGCGATTATGAGCAAATTGAAAAATACACCAAGGCTCTTTTTGAAAGAGGCAAGCAATTGGCTGCAAAGCAGGGACTGATACTGGTAGATACAAAATATGAGTTTGGAAAAATTGATGATACGATCTATTTAATGGACGAAATTCATACGCCCGATAGCTCAAGGTATTTTTATGCAGAAGGATTTGAAGCAAGAAAAGCAGCAGGTGAAAAGCAACAGCAACTGAGCAAAGAGTTTGTAAGAGAATGGCTGATCGCAAATAATTTTATGGGGAAAGAAGGACAAGTAGTACCAGCTATGAGTGATGAATGGATTGATGTGATCAGTAAAAGGTACATCGAACTGTATGAAAAGGTAATCGGTGAAAAGTTTATTCCACAGGAATTGAGTGATCAAGAAACAATCGAAAAAATTACCCAGGCGTTGGCGGCAATTGATACTAAAAGTAGTCTTTAATAATTACTTTCATTACCAGGTCAATATAAATTTGCTGGCATAAAATATTAACGAGTCAATATTTTATTGTGGAGCTTTTACCTGAAATCTTTGATGTAGCAACGGACTTTAATCGGTTGTTAGAAATTCATTTCATAGTATTCAAAAAAATGTGTGTTTAAAATAACGTACACTCAAAAAAATAAATTTATGTCAGCCAGATTACTTTTTTTATGCCTGTTTTTTTTCAATGTTGCTTTTGCACAAACCAATGCCAATTTGTTAATAGGTACCTATACTTCCGGTAAAAGTGAAGGCATTTATGTGTATGCTTTCAACACCGAAACCGGAGACAGTAAAAAGCTTAGTTCCATTCAAACACCCAATCCCTCCTACCTGGCGGTTTCGCCCGATCAAAAGATTGTGTATGCTGTAGCAGAAACGGACGAGGCTAAAAAGGAAGGCACTGGCGGGGCGATAAGCGCCTTTTCTTTTAACCACGCCAATGGAAGTCTAAATTTAATCAACCAGCAATTTTCGCAGGGCAAAAACCCCTGTTATGTATCCGTTGATAAAACTGGTAAATGGGTATTTGCAGGTAACTACAGCAGTGGTAGCGCCGTACTATTTCCGGTTAGGGCTGATGGTGGGCTTGAAACTGCAAAGCAGGTGCTGCAAGATAAAGGAACCGGCCCCAATAAAGACCGGCAGAAAGGGCCCCATGTGCATTCAACTGTACTTTCGCCAGATAACAAATTTTTGTTCACGCCCGACCTTGGTCTTGATAAAGTGATGATTTACCGGTTCGATGAAAAGAACGGAACGCTCAGTCCCGCCGCAACTCCTTTTGCAGCATCCGTTCCCGGCAGTGGTCCAAGGCATTTCGATTTTCACCCCCATAAAAAGTATGCTTACCTGATTGAAGAAATGAGCGGAACGGTGGTTGTCTTTAAATATAAAAAAGGAAAATTAACTCCTATACAAAGAACCACTACATTACCTACCAATTTTAAAGGTGTGATTGGCAGTGCTGATATACACGTATCACCCGACGGTAAATTTTTGTATGCCAGTAACCGCGGCGAATCGAATACGATTGCCGTCTTTTCGATAGACGCCAAAACGGGTAAACTTACTGCAATTGGTCATCAATCCACAATGGGCAAAACACCGCGAAATTTTAATTTTGACCCCCGCGGCAATTTTTTATTGGTAGCCAATCAGAATTCTGATGACATCGTTATTTTTAAAATTGATAGAAAAACCGGCATGCTGGCAGATACTGGTAAAAGAATAAATGTGCCCAACCCGGTTTGCATTAAATGGATTCAATAATTGGATTTTTATAAATTTGCTGCCCTGGTCATCTAATAGCATCTAAAAAAATAATGTAAGGAATTACTAACACCGGATAAAGGATTATTAATTTGGACGCTCCTTACTTTAACAAGTTTGGCGCTTTTTGTGCTGGCATTGATTTGCCTTTTAAGAAAAACTAGCTGGCCTGATATAACAACCAAACTAATATGGGCACTTTTCATCATTTTTGTACCAACCATTGGTCCAATCCTTTATTTAACCATTGGAAGAAGGCAAAAGAATTCGACTACTAAATAGGTAAAACAGAACGACCACCAACGATAGTTTTGCCGTTCTGTTTGTTTCATTTTTAAAGCTGGAGATAAAGTGCAGGAGTGCCGGACAGAAAAGAGTACGTCAGGCGCCTATTTAAAATGGCAGTGCATCAGGATCATCATTTAAATTGTCATCCATCCTGTCAATGTCTTGATCTGCCTCAGCCTCATTCCATATTTCCAAGCAAGAACAGTATTCTTTAAAAACACAGTCAGGGGCATATCCGGAGCAAAAATCAAAGTTAATCCGGCCGGTTTCGAAAATAGTCGTTTTGCTATCCAGTATTTCAACCGTCATTCTATAGGCGATGGGAATAGGTAAATTTTCCGGAAAACAGGTAGCAAGGTTCCAGGAAAACATCATGTAGCGGAATGCTTCCAAAACAATTTTCATATCAGCTTCCGTTAACTGTTCTGCCGGCGGAAAATTGAGAGATTCCAATCCGCAATAATAGCCGAAGGTATGCGGCGGATCCTCTTCTTCCACCCACTTTTCAATCTCTTCCATTTCTTCCTCAAAAGTCAACGGACGCTTATTTTCAACCTGTATTTCGGTTCGGCAGGCCGCATTGATATCAGCGAGCAGGTGGGGTAAATAGGGATGCATAGTGGTAGTAATTTATGTAAAGAATTGGGGTATTGGAAAGCCTATTCATATAAAGGTTTACCAAAGCCTTACGGTAAAGTTAAAATAATTCGATTGTAAAATAAAGCTGTTACCGGACCTATTTTTTAATACGGCCAGAATTTGAGATTAATTGAACGGCTTTTTATCAGTTGCATGTTTACAATTAGTTTGGACCGGTAGTTAATTCCTTGACCCAATAAAATCTTTGGTCAAAACCTTTTTGTGTTTTGCCCATTTACCCCCGGTTAAACCCTTCAATGCATTTGTTGCAATTACAAAATCAATCTGAATCCAATTCCCAGATTATTAAGAAATGAGCCACTCAAACTGGTATTAACCCCGAAAGACTTTGAGGTAGTTTGCGTAGTTCCGATGATGCTTTTACCGCTGTTGTAACTCACCCCTATCACGTCTGGAAGCAGTATTTCCAATTGCAAATTTTTAGAAACTGCATAAGACAATCCTGGTGCAAAACTTACCTGTACACCTTTATTAATGTTTTTGGTTTCATCAGCATTGTTGCTAAAAGTAGTGGTTTGTGTTGTGCCGAAATAACCGGCTGTGGCTGCCCCGAAAAAATAAAAATTACTGGTGAGGTTTCTATAGCTTCGATAAAAAAATCCGGCATTGTATCCATTTGTTTTTGATGAAGCATAATAGGTTCCATTGTAGCCATTGGTATTTGATCCGTGCAGGTATCCAAGTGTAAACCCAAACACAGCATTGTCTTTCAATGCTTTGCCTGCAGATAAATTAAAATTTGTATTGCCGGATTTCTGTTTTAATTGATTGGGCGCATCGTAGTTGGAACGATTGAATCCCAATTGTCCACCAACCAGAAAAGAGCCTTGTTTGATTTGTGCGTTTGCAAAAACAATGGTAACGAGTAGGAGTAATAGCAAATAAATCTTCTTCATATTTTGTAGTTTTTAGGGAAGACAGATTAATGTTGAGTGTTGATGTTAAAAGTACGGTAAATAGTAAAGTCGATAAAAATCCGGCTGTATTGGCAGTAACAAAATTCACTGTTGCATACATTCGTATGGAGGGCATGGGGCAATCTTAAAGTGGTTATTTAAAAAGAGTCTCAATTACAACAAAAGCTAAATAATGACACTATTCGTAACACCCTGTTAACCGCTTCGAAAATTCAGCAAGCTGTCACGAAGGAAAGACGAAGGAGAGACGAAGAAGATAAATTACGCAAAAACATGTTTTATTCCCCTTTTTTTTGATTTATTTCATCCAGTCTTGGCCTTAATCGTTGCTTACTTTTATTAAACACCATGCGTCCCTTTTCAATACCTTTTCGTAGTTCTTTTTGTGCTTCCAATGGCAGATTAAAAGTGGTTTGACATTCAACCGAACAGCAACCGTCATACTTTGCCGCACAATCGCTGCATTGAATAAACAACAAATGGCAACCATCATTTTTACAATTGGTATGTGTATCGGCGGGTTTTCCGCACTGGTGGCATCTGGCGATCACATCTTCAGTAATCCGCTCCCCCAGCCTGTCGTCGAACACAAAGTTTTTACCAATAAAGCGGCTATTTAATCCATGCTCTTTTGCCTGTTTTGCATAATTGATAATGCCACCTTCCAGGTGAAATACATTTTCAAAGCCATTGTGTAGCATGAAGGCACTGGCTTTTTCGCAACGTATGCCACCGGTGCAATACATGATGATGTTTTTATCCTTGTTGTCTTGCATCATTGCTACAACCATAGGTAGCTGCTCTCTAAAAGTGTCGCTTGGTATCTCCACCGCTTTTTCAAAATGGCCTACTTCAAATTCATAGTGGTTGCGCATATCAATCACAATGGTGTTTTCATCCTGCAGCAACTGATTCATTTGATCAGCGTTTACGTACTTGCCTTTACGCTCCATGCTAAAACCTGGATCGCTGATGCCATCTGCCACAATCTTATCCCTCACTTTTATTTTTAACACCCAGAACGATTTACCCTGACTAAGCTTGTCATTTAAATCGTTGTTTGCATTTACGGCAATGTTTAAGCGGATGCCATTGAGTGGCTCAATGCTGTATAGAAAATCTCTAAAGGCGGACACGTTTCCCTCCGGCACACTGATCTGTGCATTGATGCCTTCCTTAGCAACGTAGATACGACCAAATACCTTTAGCGCATTTAACCCGGCATACAGTTCATCTCTGAATTGCTGTGGATCGTCCACTGGAAAATATTGGTAAAAAGAAATGGTAGTACGAGGTGCTGTTTCGTCGTACAGTAATTTTTTGAGCTCCACCTGGGAAACACGATTGTGTAGTAATGCCATAATTTTTATTTGATCTCGTTTTTGTTACGGGAAATTGTTTTACTGAAAGACGTTTTGCCAAACAATAAAACCAATTGGATGCTTGCAGGGCAAACCAAATTTTTTGCAAATATACCAACCATTGTAAAAAGGAGCAAGTGAAAAAGTATATAATGTAGGGCGATGGGGGCTTAATTCTGTAACATAAGACATCCAACAGACAAAGGGACTGTCTTCTATAGGGTTACCAACCTTTACAAAGACTCTAATGAATTAAACGGTATTATGAAGGTTGGCAACCCTGAAGCAGACTGCTGCAACCGACAGATTTTAATCTAACAGTTTGGATTTCTTCAACAAGCGTGGGAACACCCTACCATAGGGTTGCCAACCTTTGCAAAGACTCTAAAAGTTGAGCAGTACTAGGAAGGTTGGTAACCCTGCAGCAGAATGCTGCAACAGACAGATTTTAATCTGACAGCTTGAATTTTTTCAACAAGCTTGGGAACACCCTTCCATAAGGTTGCCAACCTTTGCAAAGACTCTAATGAGTTGAACAGTATTATGAAGGTTGGCAACCCTGAAGCAGACTGCTGCAACCGACAGATTTTAAACTGACAGCTTGAATTTTTTCAACAAGCTTGGGCACACCCTACCATAGGGTTGCCAACCTTTACAAAGACTCTAATTCTACTTTGACAAGTCAGGTTGAATCTTTTCGGCTCTTTTGAATTCTTCTCTGTCCATGTCTTTTGTGTATTTGTTCCATTATTTCTTGTTCGGTTATTCCTTTTTTGGCATAAATATTCAGCAAGATTTGCCTTAAGTCGTAAGCGCTTAACATTGGCAGGCTATCCTTTAATAACATTTTTTCGCTTAGGATAAAGTGCATGGCAAACATAACCATTACCATGTGATGGTGCCATGCCAGCCAGCCCCTTACCTGGTATTGGCTCATGCCTGCTTCCTGCTTGGCTTCCTGAAAATCATCGCTCTACAAAGTATCGTTGCGATTGCATTCTGACAAGTTCTTCAGTGGTGCATTCTCCTTCCCAGGCATTGCTGATAGCATATTTATATTCCCTGCTTCCGTCTTTGCTTTCTGTTATCCTGAGTAACAGTATTCGTTCCATATAATCTGATGACTCCCCATCCCATAAATATACTTTTTGTGTATAGCCCAAACAGTTTAAATCACCTTTGCCCGTTTTGCGCAAACATATTTTTTCCAAATCTTCTGCTGCTATCTTCTTTGCCCATTCTCTCACTTCAATGGGATTGCCAGTGGCTTTGTAACGACTTGGTTTACGGCCTGCGGCGGCGGTTTTATCAGGTATTGCTATCACAGGCGGTTCGGTATATATGTATTGATCACTATGGATGTCAAGTACAAAAAGTATTTCCGGCTTATCGATTTCCCGCTGAAAATGGTAACTGTTTCCATACAGGCCATCTGCGCCCACATAATGAAACCACGTACCAAGCTCCTTTTGACGTTTAATGATATCCAATGCCAGTTCCACCTTGCTTTTACAAACCCGTTCTACTCCAACTGGCATGGGACGTATGCCAGCTTTTTTGCACCTCGCCTCATTGGATGTCCAGTCTTCAGGAAGGTATAGCGCAGTATCAATTAGACCGTAATATTTTTCTATACTTAATGCCGTATACCCTGCAACCTGACAATTATCTACCTTACCAATTGTACCGCAATACTGACGACCAACGCCTACGGATTGTTTTCCTTTCTTACGGTGGACACTTTTATCTATCAGCAACCCTACACGATTATGTGCTGCAAATAGTCGACTGGTATCCAGTGCTACTCTGTCAAAGCCTGATCTGGCATCTCACGGCGATTCGCTGATAAAATGTTGTATTTGATAATAATCACTGTCAACAACACGCTCTACCATACATTCAATATTACGTTTCTGGCCCTGGAACAGCCCTTTTAAATATTGAGAAGCATGTGGCAACTTATTATGAGTTCCAGCTTTAAAAACAGCTATCAAAGATTCCGCATATTTTTTAAACCGAGGTTCTTCGGCTGGTAACGTTGGTGTTCGCTCATGGTCTATATTTGTACGTGATATTTACATAACCATAATTTCAGAAATTTAAGCAATCCTAACAAATACTTTTTTGACTTGTCAAAGTAGAAATAAAGTCCTTCCGTTTCTACGGAAGGGCTATTTTTTTGTAGCTAACCCAAGTGAAGACAATCCCCAATTTCATTCATACTGAATCCCTGCTATTTTCCTTCTCCCCTTTTGCAGGACGAATCGCCCCTTTTGCAGAACGGCCAATCAATTAACCACCGGTATATTCTTTCTTTGACCGATCAAATCAATAAAAAAAGAACATGTACTGCGTAGAAACGATTCACTTAAATCACCGGTTTTCAGCCCAGTCAAAAGTGCTCAATGATATTTGTCTTCAGGTACCCACCGGATCTATCTATGGCTTTTTGGGGCCCAATGGTGCCGGTAAAACCACCTCTTTAAGACTTTTGATGGGCCTCATTCAAAAACAACAGGGCGAAGTATTATTTTTTGATCAGCCCTTTCAACAACACCGCCTGGCGATCCTTGCCAAAATTGGTTCTTTAATTGAAACTCCGTCATTATACGGCCACTTGACTGCAAAGGAAAACCTTCAGATAATGCAACGCATTTATCAATGTAAAAAAGAAAGGATTGATTATGTATTGCAAAGTGTTGGACTACCCGATACCGCCAATAAAAAAGTAAGCCAGTTCTCATTGGGTATGAAACAAAGACTCAGCATTGCAGTTGCCTTGCTGCACCAACCCCGGCTACTCATTTTGGATGAGCCTACCAACGGGCTTGACCCTAACGGTATCATTGAAATGCGTGACCTGCTCAAAAAACTAAATGAAGAAGAAGGGATCAGTGTGATCATTTCCAGTCATTTATTGGCAGAGATTGAAAAACTTGTCACGCATGTTGGTATCATTAGCAAAGGCAACATGGTATTTCAGGGAAAATTAAAAGACCTCATCAACAAACAATATCAATCATCCCGACTGGTATTATCTACCAATAACAATGAACGGGCTAATTCACTTGCCCAGTCGCTGGAAATGAATGGGAAGGTTTACAAAGAACGGATAACACTTCCGCTCCCACCTCCCGAAAACATAGCAGCCTTTAACCGTTTACTGGTTCAAAATGGAATAGATGTGTATGAAATGAGTACCGTTAAAAAAGACCTGGAAACAATCTTCATCGAACTAATCAATCAATAACAATATGAACAATTCTTTCATCAATAATTTTTCAGCCGAGTGGATTAAAAAACGTAAAAGCTTTGCTGATTGGCTAATACTAATTGGTGGATTCTTTGTACCAATTTTATCAATACTGGTATTTCTGGTTTACCCAAAACAATTACTGGCAATGCATGGTTCAACCCATTTCTGGCAAGTACTGTTTCAAAAGTCGTGGCAGATGATGGCCTTTATTTTATTGCCAATGGGTATTGTATTGGCTGTTAGCCTCATCACTCAACTTGAATGGAAAAACAACGGCTGGAAACAATTGCACACAACACCACAACCATTTATCAGTATCTACTTTTCTAAACTGGCCCTGCTGATTGTGATGTTATCAGAACTATTTGTTCTTTTCAATATTGGCATCTTTTTAAGTGCGCTGATACCTTCATTGCTGGTCAGTAAAATACCTTTTCCAAACTATCCGGTTGATGCCGGCTATATATTATTGGAAAATGCCACCTACTTTGTTTTATGCCTGCCAATGGTGGCTTTACAATACCTGCTAAGCCTGCAATTTAAAAACTTTTTAATTCCACTGGGTGTAGGACTAGCCTTAGTGGTAGGTGGCCTGATCGCCATTTCCTGGCAATATGCTTACACTTTACCATCGGCCTACACAGCACTATATTTTTTACAAAAAAATAGTAACACCATTCCTGCACACAACCTGTTGAGCTGGTCGCTGGGCTATTTTATATTTTTTACAATACTTGGCTTTTGGTTGTATATTTCAAAAAAAGAAAAGGGATAATATTTTACTTTACGGGAACTTAGTGTTGGATTAAACGTGAATGGTCAATGGTGAAACATTACCCATTCACCATGGGCAATCAAATCTATCCATTCACGCTTAACTTAAAATTGGCCGACAACGGGAACAAGCTGTTCAAACGCAAAAAACACACTTACATCATTTGAAAAAACCTTTTGTAATACTACTCCACATTGGATATTGGATACTTTATCTACTACTGATTTTGCTATTTATGTTGTTTATCGAAGCGGGTAATATCAAGACTGTTTCGCAAGGACAGCTAAGAATATTTGGTATGCTTAAAATCATGAGCGCACTTACCGTTGTTCCCGGTGTGATCGGATTTTATTCTTTCTACAGCGTTTTGTTTGACCGCTACCTTGCTAAAAAAAGAATCGTTGCACTTTGCATTGCCGCCATTATTACCAGCTTGATTGCCGGACTAATGGGCCTTGTATGTACAGCCATTGCCGGCAACCACAATATATTTACATCCAGTGAAACAAATGCCCCATTTTTTATTGGCTTATTTATGACGGTACTGGCCCTCATACATGGCATCATTGCCCTTGTGATGAAGGGGTTCATAAGTTGGTATGGAGATATTAAAGTGAAGGAAGCAATGCAGCAAAAAAATTTCGAAACAGAACTTGCATTGGTAAAATCACAGTTAAGCCCGCATTTTTTATTTAATACCATCAATAACATTGATGTGTTGATTGAAAAAGATGCTGGCAAAGCCTCTGCCTATCTTAATAAGTTATCACATATTATGCGGTTTATGCTGTATGAAACCAAAACCGAATTGATACCGTTGCAAAAAGAAATTACCTACATCGAAAAATACATCGACCTTCAAAAGATCAGAACTTCCAATCAGAACTTTATACAATACTCAACCGAAGGAAACAGCAGAAAGTGGATGATTGCGCCGATGTTATTTATTCCGTTTATTGAAAATGCCTTTAAACATTCAGTCAATAAAAAAACGGATGCCGCCATTGTAATAAAGTTAATCACCAATGAACAGACGCTTGAGTTTTTTTGTGACAACCATTTTGGAGACCTGCCCGCCGCAAATAATGATGAAGGTGGACTAGGCAATGATTTGATTGAAAAAAGACTTCAGTTACTCTACCCCGGAAAACACCAGTTGTTGGTAAGCAATGAAAACAATATTTTTAAAGTTCACTTAACCATTTTTGCCAATGCCTGTTAATTGTATTGTAGTAGAAGATGAACCATTGGCAATGGAACGCACGGTGGGGTATATCAATAAATTACCGGCGCTAAACCTGCTTGCCACCTTTGAAAATGCATTGGATGCGTTCACCTTTCTGCAAACCAATACGATCGACCTTATTTTCCTGGACATCAACCTGGGCGAGCTTTCCGGCATACAGTTATTGGAACTGGTTAAAACAAACAGTGCCGTAATTATTACAACAGCCTATCCCGATTATGCGCTAAAAGGTTATGAATTAAACGTAACCGATTACCTGCTGAAGCCCTTTGGTTTTGACCGCTTTTTACAAGCCGTTGATAAAGTTCAGCAGTCATTAAAGGTCAAAGAAACGGCAACTCCCAAGACTTTCTTTTTTGTAAAAACTGAAAGCCGTTTTGAGAAAATATTTTTCAGCGAAGTGTTGTATATTGAAGGGATGCGTGATTATCGCAAGATACATACCAGGCAAAGAAAGATTATGACGTTGCAGACTTTTAACGAATTTGAAAAAGAAATACCGGCGACGATTTTATGCAGGGTACATAAATCGTATATGGTTGCCATTGATAAAATTGATGCAATAGAAAAGGACCGCATCTTTATTCAAAATGAAGTGATACCCGTTTCCGACACCTACAAACAACAGTTTTTTCAACTGATTGGCAAATAAATTGTTGAGATTAACTTTGCCGAAACGATCAATTGATTAAAGATTTCCGCTGCGCTAAAAAAGCATCATGCAACTTTTAGAAATTGCCAATCTGCACTATTTACCCAAGGCACAATTTATTACTTCGCAACTACTTCTATTGCTGCTTTCTCTTTTGTTTGAACAGAAGTATGCCCGGTTTCTACCTCAATCGTTTTGGTTGTAACGGCATATTCATTTGGAAGAATAGCGGCTCCAAATTTAACAGCATACGCCTTTGTAAATTCGGCACCAAAATATAAAATCAGGGATGAATAATAAACCCAAATTAATAAAACCACCAGTGAGCCTGCTGCTCCGTAAGTGCTGCCCACATTGCTTTTGCTGATATAAAATGAAATACCAAATTTACCCAGCATAAACAACAAGGCGGTAGCCAGCGCACCGACATTCACATCTTTCCACCGAATGGTTGCATCCGGCAGCACTTTAAATATAACGCCGAAAATCAAGGTGGTGATAGCCAGCGTAATGAACACGTTGAGTACATAAAAAAACACCAGCGTAATATCGGGAAAGCGACTGCTTAGGTACCCGCTAAAAATATCAATGACAGAACTAATACCCAATGATACCAGCAGTAAAAAGCCCAGACCAACAATTACCGAAAAAGATAAAAACCTGTTTTGCAAAAACTTCACCCAACCTCTTTTAGGTTTTGGCTTTAATCCCCAAATCCCATTGATGGAATCCTGGATTTCTGCAAACACAGTGGTGGAACCAATCAATAATGTGAGACCGCCAACAATTGCTGCCAATTTACTTTTACCGGCCAGAGAAGCGTTTTTAATCATTTGTTGCAACTGCATAGCAGTATCGTGCCCCACAAAACCAGCCAACTGGCTGTAAATTTTTCCTTCCACCGCTTCCCGGGCTAAAAACAAACCACACAATGATATGATGACGATCAATAAAGGCCCCATTGAAAAAACCGTGTAATAGGCCAGTGATCCACTCAGCTTCATGATCCTGTCTTCATCAAATCCTTTGAAAGCGTTTTTAAAAATTTCTGCAAACCCTTTAAAACTCCACTTTTTAAACATTCCTTTTTTTATTACCTGATTACAAATTAGCCGCCAAAAAATAGTAAAGTCCGATGCAATTTTTCTGTTGGTTACCCGGCATGCAGCACATTTAGTTTTTAACCGTTTAAAATTAAAAAACCGGAACCGTTTTAATTTTTTATACCCCCTTCCGTTGTTGTTAAAAACAACATGCCCTCTTTAATTAAACCGCCGGATATTGTTTGTAGACAAATCTCCACAAGTATTATAACGTTGATGCCTGGTAGGATTGGAATGATTTTTTCACTCTATTATAAAACTATTTATAAACACTCAAATCATTGTTATGACAAATTCAAACAAAATTATTTTAGGCTTAGTGGGCGCCGCTGCGGTTGGCATAGCCATAGGAATTTTATTAGCCCCTGAAAAAGGAAGTGATGCAAGAAAAAAGATAGCAGAAACTGCCAATGACATTGCCTCCCGTGTAGGCGAATGGGTGAATTCAGGAAAAGAAAAAGCAGAGGATCTTGCAAATACTGTTGGCCAACGGGCAAACCAGGCGGTTGACAAGGCAGAGAAGGTACAGGAACGCATGTCTTAATTGCAAACAACGCATCAAAGGCGATCCTTCAATGGGTCGCCTTTAATTTTGTACCATTACCGAATGTGATATTCGTTGAAATAAGTGTGAGTAATTCTTAGCAACGTAGTCATAATCCTTTAGTTGATGAAACAGCCATTCATCCTATCCAGCCGTTTCAAACAAATTTCATTCTTCAACCATGTTTCATCATTCACTTTATCCAGGCATTCCGAATAACTGTTTTTAGTTTCTATAACACTATTATAAATCTGCAAAAAAATAAGGCAGGTGAAAGTTTGCAGGAATTGAGTACGCAGCCAACCGCTATTCCCATTCAACTCTTTAAGGAGATACAATTGTGGAAATTAATATTCAATTATAATTCTGGAAAAAATTCTGTTGATTTTTTTCCCCAAATAAAGATGTTACAGGGCTATAAAAGATGGCACGATATTCATAAACTATTTTTAGGTTTTTCATAGGATATTGGAATTTAACGGGGACAGATTTCTATCTATCCCCTTTTTTATTTTAAAGAATCCCTTCCTGCGCCTGGTGGAAAATTTATATACCTGAATCCATTGTTAAAAAGGATAGCCAATGGCCAGGTTTAGCACCAGGTTTTCTTTTCTCCATTGCCCGTCGGTAAAATCGATTTGGTTGAAAACCCATTTAGGTCCACCCTGCAAATATGGCTTCCGGATAGGAAAAGCGCCATCTACCCGCAATACCAAAAAACTAAGATCGAACCTAAGTCCGGCACCTGTGCCCACAGCCAGTTGCTTTATAAAATCTTTACTAAAATTAGAACCCGGTCTTGCAGGATCTGTGCGATTGGTAAATACATTACCGGCATCCACAAAAACGGCCCCTCTTACAATAGAAAAAAGTTTAAAGCGAAGTTCTGAATTGATTTCAATTTTAACATCGCCCGGTTGATCCGGCAGAAAGGAATTTGTGAGTGCGGCATTGCCTGCATAGTAAGTTCCGGGGCCCAGGCTACGGGCCCGGTATGCCCGGATACTGTTGGTGCCACCGATAAAAAACTGCTTAATAAACGGCATGTTTGTGCTGTTTCCATAACCAATTCCTTCCCCAACGATAATTCTGTTGACCAATTGATTTACCTGAAGTCTTTTATTTTTTCCAAGAGACATGTAGTGGCGGAAATCTAACTCCAGACGTATATACTGAGAAAACGCTGTTTGAAATATTTGCTTCTCTCTTCCATTTAAAACATCGGCACCACTTAGCAATCCAATTAAATTGCCCGACAAATCTACATTGCCATTAAAATAAAAATTATGTCTTTTGTTGTTGGGCTTCGCCTGCGTATTGTGGTTGTAGTTATAATTAGATCCAATAATAAATTGCCTTTCAATACTTCTGGCCAGCGTAATATTTGTATCAAGACCAATTTTAAATTGAGGTCTGATGCTGGTAGGCATAACATAGTTCAATGCTACGGGGTTAAACTGGTGCTCTGTGGTAACGGATGAATTCCAAACCCACCCATAACTTGTTTTGAATGAGTTGAGCGTGTACTGATCGGTACGTCTAAAAAATTCATACCCCATATTGATCCTTGTTTTTGGAACAAAATCACTGTTTCGCCCAAAAGCTATGCGGGGTATAATCCGGGGAATCAGCAGATCTATATCACCACCAAATCGACTGGTGCCTATATTTTGCTGACCGGCTATCTGGGTTTCGAGACCAAAGAATCCACTGATGCTTAATTGTTCGGCGCTACGAAAAGCATTTCGGTTTTTAAGGCTAACCGTAAAATCGGTACCGGAAGAATTATTTGATTTTGAAAGTGCCGACACCTGCGCCTTTGCTGAATATTTGTTATTGGGCGATAGATAATAAAGAGCATTTAGTCTTGCATCTTTTACGGTATCTACTTCCTCAAAACGGGCCTTTACAAATTTATAAACACCTAAACTTACGAGCCTGCTCAATGTAAGATTGTGATCTCTGCGATTGTACAAATCACCGGGATGAAACCTCAGATTTCGCTTAAACATGCGGGGATTGAATTTTTTGTAAGGATCAACTACGTAAAAGCTATCATAAAAAGTAGCGTTATTTTTCGAAAAGGCCGTATCACTTGCAATGCTATAATCTGCGTAAATAATTACATCGGCTATCCGGTAGGGCTGGCGGGCCTGGAAGGGCGCTTGTGGTTTCACTTCAAAATATAAATTTACCTTATTGTTGCCTACAGTACTGTCAACTTTTATCAACAGGTAATCTTCATTAAAAAAGAAAAAACCCTGTTGCTTCAATCTTGTATCAATTCTTGTTCTTTCTCCTTTAATTAAATCAAGGTCATACGCCTTTCCCCTTCCAAGTTTAGATCGCCTGGATACTCTTCTGATGAGACTACTCAAGGCACTGGAATCAGCCGGCAATTTGACTGTATCGATCATATATTGCACACCCGGCTTTACCTGGAAAACTGCGTTGGTTCTCAGGTTTTGTGTAGTAGTATCAAAATTTACCCGCCCTTTAAAATAGCCCCGGTTTTCAAGCCGGTTGGTCATAATATCACGGTTCTTCATAAAATTAACTGCACTTGCATACACCGGTGGTTCGCCCAATTTATTTCGGATAAGGAAACGAAGTCCTTTACCGGTGGGCTTTCCCGCAATATTGTAAAACCATAGTTTAATACGCAACCCCAGAATACTGCTGTTCGGTTTGGGTAAAACGATTGCCTTCAATTCATCCTTCAACACCGTCTTTTGCGATTTGGCACTGCTATCGTTTGAAATATATTTTATAGTAGAACCAGTGTACAATGTTTCTCCCTTGGGCAAATACTTTGTATTACTGCAAGACGCCAGAAAACATACTAATATAATTGCCGATGCAAACAATCGGATGCCTTTCAAAATATAACAGTCCAGAGTGGTTGGTGAGCACACCAACCACGGCGTAGACCACAGCCAGGCCCCGGCCGGTTTCTTCACCGACCTAAATAGCGGGTTAGATCCAATAGCTATGAGATTTGAAATACACCCAGATAATCCATGTCTACTGTAGTTGGAATTAACAAGTGTATATTTTAAAAACTTAACCTTCATTTTGATCTACTTATGTTTTTACTTTTGATTGCCTGTTTGGATTTTTAAAACCCCGAAAACTTCCCGTTTATAGATCCGCCTTCTTTTCCTTATCCAATTTATCCTGTTGCTTTTTTAGTTTTTCGTCTATTATTTTTTCTTTTTCCTTTTGCAGTTTTTCCCGCCGCTTTTCATCTTCCGTTTTGCGGTTAATTATCTGTTTAAACTCATTAAAATCAAACGTAAAAACGAAACTTACCCCCGATTCAATTACCTGTCCTTCCACTACCCCCTCAAACCTGTTGCGCCGGTAGCCACGCAGTGCGTACCGTCCATCTTTACTTAATAAATAATCGACTGCAACGTCACCAGCAATATTGCTGGCACTTTGATTGGTATTGGCAGGGCCTTCCAGCTCAAAATTGCTACCCACACTCACCCTCAGGCGATCGTTTAATAATTTTTTAGAGACACCCACGGTGAGATCCGTTCTGCTGGTACGTGTGCCCGAAGAAAAATCATCCTCTGCATTTACACCAAAATTCAGGTCTACTCCTTTTATCAGGCTGGCAGCAAGATTGTTTAGTTGTTCCGTTAAAATCCTGCTTACACTTGATTTGGCCGTGCCTGCCAATGAAGTGCCTTCGGCAGCATTCTCCAAAGGATTTTCCTGCACAAATCTTCCCAACAACAACAAGGCAAATACCTGTTTATTTAATTCGGCGTTATCCCGCCGAACTTTTTCCAGTTTAGCTTCTACATCACTCCATTTCGATTGTTGGTCAGCCGGCAATTCAATATCAAAACTTATTTCAGGTTTCATCAAATCGCCCTTCATTTTTAACAACACCCTAAACGGAACTTTTGCTTTGTATTTATTGATGTCGGTAGACGACAGGTTGGCCAATTCACTTTGCAACAGATTAACCGGTTGGGTATTGGCAATATAAACTGCAGTAATATTAGTAGTAGCGCTCAGCGGATCACCGTTCCAGGTAATTACACTGCCGGGTTGAATTAAGAACTGGCGCTTTAATAAGCTCAAACTTAACTGGTAACTACCTGCCTGCAACTCATAATTTCCGGTGAGACTAATTTTACCACTTTTGTCAAGCCCTGCCGCCAAATCAGCCTTACCTCTTATGCGCAAAGCATCGCCACTTCGTTCATCAACGATCAGTGTTATTTGGGCGGCTGTGTCGGACTGCAGCGTACCGGTAATGTCCATACCGGCCAGCTTTGGAAAACTGGTAAGCGTATCGACCACTGCTTTAAAAACCTGATCTGTATTGGTTCCGTACATATCTACAAACTCTACCACGCCCTCCCGGTTTTCCACCTCGGGATTGGTACCTGGCAAAATAAATGTAACATCAGTTTGTCGGTTGATCCGCATATCCGCATTGATGCCGGGTGCTGTCAGCGTGCCATCTACACGTACGTCCGCATCCATATTCAACCTGCCGTAATAAATGGCATTTTTATTTTTGGGTGCATTCAATATGGTAAAATCATCGGCATTTACTTTTAAACCGAACGAATAGGTTTTATAATCCCTTGTGTAAATTTTACCATCTACGATTGCTTTTTTGCCTGCCTGGTCTGCGAGGGTGAATTGATCAAATTCAATAGCATGGGAGGAGATGGTGATGGCTTCGTTGGAGAGATGTAATTTTTCTCCGGTAGCCTGCGGCGTTATGTTGGCTTTTTCAAAATTTAAACTGCCTGTAATATCCGGATCATTCAGGTAACCTTTTATTTCCGCACCACCTTTTAAACTACCATCGGCATAGGTTATTGCACCGAATGCAAATGGCCGGACTGCAGACAGATTCAAATTATTTATGTCTAGTTTCATATCCATGCGACCTTCTCCGGTAAAATACTTTCCCAACAGTTTTACATCATTTCCATTACCGGTAATTTCAACAACTGCACTAAATGCATTGGCCGTTTCATTGTCTACTTTCACCGTAATATTGCCAACAGTATCTTTATTGAATGTGATGGAATCAATGGCCAGATCAGATGTAAAAACCGGATTGGTCATCGTATTTTTAACCAGTATTTTCCCATTGATAATTCCTTCCAGATTAAGTGAATCCTGCTCTGCAAGATTGGTTAAAGTTTTGAGATGAAAGTCTTTTAACACGATATCAACCGGTGCATTGGCATTGTCTGATTGTGATTTTATGTCGAGCAACTGCCCGCCATTCCGGATGCTGAAATTATGGGCAATAATACCTGCACTGTCATATTGAATGTAGTTGGTTTTATCAACCGTCCAGTTTTCATAATCCAGCATCAGGGTATCGGACAGGCTCGCCCGAATACCATCTTTTATTTGTGCTACAGTTGCCCCCAGCTTGTATTTATTTTTACCCGCTGCATCTTCAATATTTAATTTTGTATGCAATTGATTGTTGGCAATAAAACCATCAATGTTCGTTTTTTGCAACTGGAAAGATTTTGAGCCAGCCTTGTTGATTGTTGCTGCAAATGCAAACTGATCGCCCACATTGCCAGCAGTTAATGTAAGGCTATCCAGCACCTGCGTTCCCACTTGCAGGGTTGGTGCATTTACGAGCAAATTTAATTTGCCCGCAGCTCCATCAAAGCCAGCCTTTAAATGGATCGTATCTGAACCGGTAAGCGAAGGCACAAACGCAAAGAGCAAACTATCCGGAATGATGGTAGCATTCAAATTCCACTGGTCATTGTTGCGTACGGTATCCTTTATGCCGAGATTATAATATCGGTTGATCACCTGCATTGCACCGGTGCCAATGGTAGCTAAATTATAATTGCCCTGCAGGCTGGCTGCTGCAAGTTGAGAATTGAGGATAATTATTTTTCCGGTATCGGATGTACTTGCAGCAATGGTTAAACTATCCGCTTTGTAACGTTTGCCATCATTGTACACAATTAAGTCGCCGATTTGAATGGTGCCGTTTGGTGCATTTAAATCGGATGTAGCAATATCGGCATTCACATTACCATGTATGCGAAGATCGTTTGTTGCAAAACCGAGTGGCCGCATCAATATGCTATCCAGCAGCAGCCGGAGCTTAATGTTGGTGGCAAATTTATCATCAATCAACGCCTCACCGTTTAGCTTGAAGGAAATGCTTTTGTCTGCAACAGTTGCCTCTACAATGGCATACCCATTTTTAACCGAGGTAGCCAATAGGAGGTTTTGATAATTGTACCCTTTTACATAAGCTTCTTTTACCTTTGCGGTTGCAATCATATTCATATCTGCAGGTTTAAATCCTTTGCCCTTTGCCGTAAAATCCATGGTAACATTCCCCAGCAAAGAATCTTGCTTTACCAGGTAACCAATGTCCACTTTATTCAACGTTCCTTTAAGATTGTAGGTTTGGTTGGCACTGCTGAGTGACCCATTCAGCCTCGCATTCCCCTTATTGGTTTGCAACAACAGGTCTGTGGTAAAATTGGTGGCAAGACCTTTAAAGCTTCCGCTTACTTTCATTGATTCCGGCAATCGAACGTTCGCCGGTATAGTACCCGGCGGAAGCATTTTATTAAGATCCGTTTTAGTGGTTTGAAGATTGGCGACCGTTAAATTGTAGCTTGTCTTATGTAAGTTTGGCAAACCTTTAATGGTGCCAGATATATTCACGATTGTATTACCAATGCCACTTAACTTAAAATCAGGAATCGTTAAATCATTGACATAGCCTTTGATCCTTGCGTTTACACGCACTACTGCATTTTCCATGCCCTTTAAATTCGTCTTTAGTTGAGGCGCAAAAACCAAAATGTCTTTTGCGGACAATTTACTATCAATAAAATTCGCATCCAGGTAGATTATACCGATGTCTTTTTTTATTGCATCCAGCGATGGATACCGGATATTAATATTATCCCGGATCAATGTTTGGTCTGTTTTTACATATAAATTATTGAGGGCAGCACCACTATCGGTGTAAGCGAAATTGGTCTTCATCTGTTGAAGGTGGAAGCCGCTTTGCTCCTCAAATCCGCCATCGGTTATATTACCCAGATAAGCAGTTGGTGTAAATATAAAGTTGTCGCCTTGTAATTTAAAATTGCGGATATCCAGGTGAGCATAATCCATTCCGTTTGACTGGCGGGCTGCATTGTTATTATTGAAAGCTAAAAAATTATTCTCAAAATCAACTTTACCGATGGATAGTTTCCAGGGGTTGTTGGCTTGCGCTGCCACTTCTTTATCTACCTCCTTCTTTACTATTTTTGTTTGTTCCGATTTACCCAATACGATGACTACAGTAGTATTGTGTAATTTAACATTGTCCAGTTGCACCACCAGCTTTGCGAGGTCAACCGTTTTAACTTTACCTGAAAGCTCACCCAGTTGCAGCTTTCCCGACATGATCGATACATCGTTCTTATAATCAAACTCAATATTTTTTACCAGTATATCCTTTAGCCCCAGTTGCAATTTGAATGGTGTATTGCTTTCTGCTTCCACTACCGAAACAGGTTGTTGCTTCAGCATTACTTTGTGTTGGTACATATGCCCGTTTACATTTTCCAATACAATACCAGGTAGTGAAAAAGCCATTTTATTCAAATCAAATTTTTCAAAATCAGTTTCAAATTTCCCCAGCTTCACAAAAAAATCAATCCCCGTTTTATCATCTCTAAAAACACCGCTCACATTGTTTAAGACAATTTTACGCAGGTTTATTTTCATACCGCCGGTGGTATCAGTAGCCGCTGTAGTATCCGCACTCGCAAAAGCGTTTATGATATATCGATAATTAAAACTGGTATCGGCACCCGTTCTTTGAATATTGGCCCTTAAATCTCTTAACTCCACGTAATTAATTTCTACACGGTTCCGAAGCAGTTTAAACAATGCAATATCTACCTGTATTTTACCGCCAGAAAAAAGTGTGTCTTTACGCTCGTCTTCAACGTAAACTCCTTCCAACACGATTTGCTTTGGAAAATGGATGGACAATTTTTTTATCTGCACTTTGGTATGAAGCTTAGTTTCCAGGTAAGCAACTATTTTTTGCTTACCGAAATTTTGCACAGCAGGAACCTGTATCAGTATTACAATCAATAGTACTAAAAACAGCATTCCTGCTAATATCCAGCCCACCACTTTTCCTGTTTTTTTTATGAATGCTTTACTGCTCAGATAAATAATTTTTAAAATAATGATTGCTTGATTCTTTTGCGGACCAGACCATCCTGTTGTTATGTTAAACTAAATGTGACTCATTGCAAATAAGGTTGCCAACCCTTTATCCGTCATTTTATGCTTAGCAAAACACTGCGCATTGAAACGGGTTAAACGGACCTTATAAAAAATATCTATTTGAATTATTTTGCCACAATTAATAGCCAAAGTTCATTCCAAAAAAACAGCTTACTAAATAATTTTTTTAACGGCTGAAATTACCATTCAACTTTAAATAATTACTTCATCTCCTCTAATAAAACTCAATTACCAGATCGTTACTAATAAAATCCACATAATATGTTTGAATTTCTAACGGAAATCTTAGTATGAGATCGTCAACCAACTGAAACGGGTAATTAATTCCCCATATTAAACACCATTATAAGTGATGTAAATAATTACAGTTACTTGATTGGGCTTGATATTAGGAAATAAAGCAGCAACTCTTTGGCATAATATTTTAAACTCAGCGTATATGGAAGAAAATGAAGTTGAAAGTTCAGTAACGGAAACAGCCTTAATTTATCAGCTACAATCGAAAAATGAAACGGCCTTTACTTATCTGTATAATCAGTATGCACCAACCCTTTTTAATGGAATAAGGAAGAACATTTCCTGCATGCTCTCTGCCGAGGATATTTTACAGAATGTATTCGTAAAGATCTGGTTGAATATTGAACAATACCAAATTGGTAAAGGAAGTTTGTTTACATGGATGATCACCATTGCCAGAAATGAATCGATCGATTACCTGCGCAGTAAACATGCAAAATCAATAAAGGTTACTACCGAAATTAACGATTGCCAGCTTGCGGCAAAAACGTTTATGGATCCCCGCATTAACCGGATTGACCTGTTAATTTCCCTGGCGTTGCTTCCCGAAAGATCCAGGAAGATCATCGATCTATACAACATCGGTTATACCAGCAAAGAACTTAGCAACCTGTTCAATATGCCTGAGGGAACTGTAAAGACTATCTTAAAAAGATCATTTACCAGGCTTCGAAAAGTGTTGGTATAATTTGTATTTCATCAAACTATATTGCTTAAAAGAAAAAACAAACCAATTACATCAAGGCAAAATCTGTTTAACTGAAATGCACTGCGAGTATATTAATCTATTTCACCCGAAGGTTCTGTAATTATGGTTGGTTTTCCAGGTGACCGCATGTTTAAATTAAATATTTTCTTTTTTACAATCACCCTCGTATCATCGCCCAATAATATCCCCCATGGTTTTAATTCATCAATTCTATCAAATAAAATTTTTAAAATAGCAATCGTAGGCAATGCTAAAAACACGCCAGGAACGCCAAGCAGCAATCCCCCCGAAATGGCACCCAGCATAGTTATCAGCGCATTGATCTTAACCTTTGACCCAACAATTCGTGGCATCAAAAAATTAGAGTCTACAAAGTGAATACTCCACAGGCCAATAAAGATCCACGCAATCTGGCTCATGCTGGCGGCAGTTGTTAATGTAATCAGTGCAGTAAAAATCATCCCCGAATAAATGCCAATGAAAGGTAAAATATTCAGTACTCCGGTAAGCACGCCTAAAAAGATGGCATACTTAATTCCAATGATTAAAAATAAAACAGCGTTGCAGGTAGATACAATCACCATCTCAATCAGCAAACCCGCCATATAGTTTTTTAGCACCTGCTGTGTACCATCCATTACAGCATCCACATTTCCTTTGTGCGTGTTTTTAAAAACGGCGAATAAAAAGCTTTTAATAATGTGCCGGTAGTATAAAATCAGGAAAGCATAAATAAAAGTAAACAGGATAAATGCCAGTATGGAGGTTAATGTAAAAAAGGTTTCTTTGATATACACGATACCGCTATCCTGTAACCCGGATGTAGCATTGTTTACCAACAAGGATTGCTGGGTTGCACTCACATTAAACCTATTCTCCACCCAATGCTGAAAAGTTTTGTAATGTTCTGCCAGATGAATTTTTATAGCAGGTATATCGTTTAAAAAGGCAACAATTTGTGCAGATAAAAGATAGATGATTAGCACGATTGCAAACAACCCCAGCAATACCGCAAGAATGGCAGCGAGTGCCCTGTGTATATGCCATCTTTCAAAAAAATTGGTCAGTGGCAACAACAGTATTGAGATGAGCACTGCAAAATATAGTGGCACCAGCACAGCGCTACAGGCCGTAATTATATAAGCAATTAAAATAACCAGCAGCAACTGGAAACATAAACGAATGCTATAAGGTAGCTGTTGGTAATCTTTTCTTCTGCTGATTGTCTTTTGCACTCAATACAATTTTGTATAAAATAGACCGATACAAAAACATGCCACAATTTCTTACCCCCGCCTCGCCACCCTTCAACTGACCAGGGATGCGGGAGAATTTACCACTGGCGCCTCAACACCCTTTTATTATTGGATTAATGTTGTTATTTAACGGGGTCTTTATTTTAAACCAGCGTTTTATTTGATCGTTCTTTTTGGCGAAACATAAGCGCTGTGTATAGTACATTCAAAAGGAGACGAAGTGGTAGGCAATATCTTATCTCAACTTCGGTTCTTCCCTGTGGGCATAAAGCAATCAGGCAGGCACATTATTCTCAGTTCTTTATTTAACGACTATCTACCTGTGAATAATAAATTTTTATCGCTTTCGAGGGATAATACTGCGGTGATACCAGGGGTTCACACCTTTATAATATCTTTTACTGGAATTGTTGCCACCGTTAAATCGAAATCAAGTCCACGAATTTTTTTTATTTCAAAATCAGCAATGATATTTTTATAGGCTAAAAAACCCTTTTGCTTACGCCTCACCATTTCATTAAATAGTTGCTCAACCTCAGGTGAATTTTGTGTAATTTCTAAAATATCCTTTTTTCTTAACAGATAAGCGGTTTCACTTAATTCTCTTTCTGTTGCTGCGTTCCATGCATACGTTGCAAAAGTGAATTTCATCTTAATAGTTTCAATGGTATCAGTGGCGGTTAACATCGGAAGCACGAACGCCTTGAACAATTCGGAATATCTTATTTTAGATTGATTGCTGATTGTTTTGTCTCCGTTTAAAATGGACCTTTGTTTTAACACAATACCCGCAGGGCCTAATCCGGCTGCAATTAAATCATTCTGCTCTCTTTTTCTTTTGGCATCCTTCAGCTTTTTAGCTTTTTTTATATTCTCTTTTTTTCCCATAGTCTACTTTTTTATCCGGTAAATTTCAAACGGTAATACAGGCACTTGCTGCTGCTCCTGTGCTAATCAACCATTGTTATTTTCCACAACAGCGTTTGTATTGTTTGCCGCTACCACAAGTGCAAGGCGCATTTTTTGAAGGAGGCATTTGAAATTTAGATACCAGCCCCAAGCCTTTTTGTAATTTCCTTACATCACTGGTATTCTCCTCCTTTTCTGGTTCAATACCTACAATTACCTGCCAACCATTTTGTTCGCAAATTTCAAGCAATTCTTTTGCCCGTTCTTCCGTTTGTACTCTTACTACGGCTGGTTTTTCTTTCGAACCTAATTTACTCATAAAATTATTTTTTAAGAATTCAGATGGATGAACCGATTCTACGTATAAGCTCTTAGAGCCATCAGCCTTGATCCTGTACTCAACTTTAGTTATAAAATTTTTGTATTGTTTAAAATAGGTTTCTTTACTTTCTACAAAAGTATCAAACACCAACTTCATTTCCCGATCCAAATCATTTTGTTGGGTGATGATTTTTTCTAATTCAGCAAAAACCGGTAAATGAAATTCCTTTGCAATGCAATAATTCCAGATTACTTCTGCTACCTTAAATTTGCTCAAAAATATTTCATCAGTATCCTTTTCATTTAGCAAGGGATGAATAAAATCCTGTAAAACGGATGAATATCTAACTGGTTCTTTCATTTATTTGTTATTAGGTGATACCTTAAATTTAATAAGGCAGGTGGCAAAAGGCAATCTTAATTGGATGCATTTCAACATGATTTATCAAATCTATAACCTGTTGCACTGTTAAAGAAAGTTTTGTTGATAAAGTTTTAAACATGTTGTTGAAAGGTATTTTGCATTCATGCTCGGTTGGCTTTGAAATGGCATTTTTAGTGCTTTGAGCCGATTGCCAAAACGATCCGCTTTGTGCTTCGGTTATGTGCAGCCGCCTGTCCATCTGGGCTTATCGAAACACTAATATCCAATTAGGAAACCCTTACCTACGAAACCACAACGCTAAAAGTTTGCTGCAAGCAATAGCTATCACTGTAAACCTTACCACCAGATCTTACCAAACAACCAACGTTGTATTTTTAAATAGTGGTCTCACGAAAACATTTTTTTAAAATTAGCTTATGTTGTGAAAACCCCGCATGAACGAAATAAATAGCCAATATTGAAAACACACATTAGGATAAATAGTGACTTTTTTATTTTGAACCCGGCTAATGAACAGCAATTGAGCTGCGGTGGCGTCGCACTCTTCTACAGCGAATCTTTATTGAACTTTATCCACACAATCACAAAGAAGTCCTCAGCCAACATTTTAATACGAAGCAGGTGGAGAAATAATCGGGAATCAAACCAAACTTCAAACAATTCCATCATTTCTTACGGTTGTATGAAAACAACAAACTACTGCTAACATTACTGGCGAGTGGCAAGACAGAAATGGATAAAACAAGAAATATCATACGTGAAATTGAGGCCAAAGAAAGTAACTTATTACAGGTAAGGCAAGGGGTAAAAGATGAAAATCATCACAACCTGAAAACACCTTTTTAGGTCCTTTTCGTAACCATATTTTTTATTCTTATCCTGGCGTATTTTATTATACGGCACAATTTTTTTGCTGCTTAAAGACCTCAATAGAATGCTTGCTCAGCAAGCGAACAGCCTGGATTCTTAAATAAGAAAATGGAAGATATTGTTGAAGGCGCTTATTGTCCCGGAGTTGGTCAACGAGATAATTATTTTTATGTTGGATTAATGTATAAAAATGATCTCCACGGAAATAGTGACTATATTATCAATTCGGTAGCATTAAAATGGGGGCATGCTTTTTTATGTTTATACACAACAGTCTTTATTAATTCCACTGCGCATTACGCAGTCTCATATACCCTTCTTACCAACATACAGCACATTTTGCAATTTGGCGTCAAAGTTAAATTCGTCATTCAGTTTTCGATCAATCAGGCATTTAGCAAATGATGTATAATGCTACTTCTCTTTTTAGCTGGCTTTTGCTGATATTTTTGCAACCCATTGCATGTATTTAATTTGTCTTTAATTAGCCCTTGTATAAAAGGGGGATAAGTTTATATAATCAATTTACCAACACGCAGCTATCCATTAGTAATTTGCAGAAAAAAAATGGCTGCAAGACGACCTTTCAATTTCAAAATAACAGCAGTACCGCAGTTAAACAATCCAGACTATACTGTTGATGCCAGAGCAATAAAGTTGCTGGAGAAAACCTATTTTGAGGTAACGAAAAAAAAGGGCAACGAGAAAGAACTGCTCCGGTATATAGAAAAGTATCCGAATTTGCCGGAATTTAAAAACAGGCTCTATACCTTTTATAAAGTTAATGGTATGAAGGAAAAAGCATTGGAATTAAACCTGTTAACTATCCGCCAGCATCCTACCTATCTTTTTGCAAAATTATGTACAGCACTTGATTATTACTATGAGAAAGAGTTTTCAAAAATTCCGGAAATTTTGGGTGAAAGCCTGCAACTGGACAGGTTGTATCCGGAAAAAAAGACTTTTCACGTAGCAGAAGTAATGAACTATTACAAAGTTGTGGCGCTTTACCTGAATGCTGTTGGCAAAACAAAACAAGCCTGGGATATTATTGCCAAAATGGAAAATGCCAGCCCTGGCCACCCCGATGTAATAGTAACAACCGAAGGAATATTCAAGTATAATTTGGCGAATTTGAGTGAGCGTTTTGAAAAAGAAAAAGAATCTGAAATTACAATTGATGGAGAATTTACGCAAAGTGTACCAGAAACAAACAGCATTCCTGATTTTGAGAATAAACTGGTGGAAGAATTAGGCCGGTTCAATTTCAGATTACCTGAAGCAATTTTGCAACAGCTTCTTTTGCTACCGGATGAAAGTTTAAAAAGAGATCTGCAAAAAGTATTGAAACACAGCATTGCCCGTTACCAGTATTTTCGGGAGCATGACGAGCCGCATGGAGAAACATCTTTTTTTCCTGTACACGCTGTATTTATAATTGCTGAAAAAAAATGGACCGATTTGTTGCCGGATATCATCCAGGTTTTAAAAAATGGCAAAGCGTTTAATGAATTTTATTTTGGCGATATCCTTACATCCCTGATATGGATTGCGTGGTATAAATTAGGAACAGACAATCCACAGCCCCTTTTTGATTTTTTAAAAGAACGCAATACCGACACATTTAGTAAAACAGGGATTAACCATGCATTGATACAACTTTACTGGCAGCAAGTAAAACTGCGGCAGCAAATAATAAATGGTTATAAAGAACTGGCTGCGTATTTTATTGATAATAAAACTGATCGTACTTTAATTGATACCATCGTAATTGCCTCAACAGCTTTTGCTATGAGCGACATATCGCTGAATGACATGAAAAATGACATAAAGCAATTGTATGACAACAAGCTTATTTCCCTTGGCTATGCCGGCGACTTTGAGACTTTAACCGAGTATGATAAAAACCAAAGCAACACAATTGAAGACGTGCCCGGTATGTATAAAATGTACGAGGAAGCTGTAACAACCTGGGCTGATTATGCAGATGATGATGACAATGAAGATGACGAGGAAGATATTTATGAGAATGATGATAAGAACTGGATTAATGATCAGTATGACGACTGGGATGAGCCAGTGGAGACCATTATACGCACAGAACCCAAAATTGGTCGCAACGACCCATGCCCTTGTGGCAGTGGTAAAAAGTACAAAAAGTGTTGCATTAAAGATGACTAAGATATATAGAAAAAAAACCTATCGGTGATCAGTAGTTATTTTGCGACAAGAATCTATAAAAACTCACTTTAAAGATTTTAGATCCTGGTTACGGTTAAACGCATCTGTTAAAATCAAGAATTTTTTACTAATTATTCCAGAGGTACTGGCCCCGTTTGTTGATTTCAATTATCCCGGTTTCATTTTATCAGCATACCAGTTCAATGCATTGTTTTTATTCACACTTTTTATGTTGCAGAAGAAAGGGGGGTGTTTTTACATTCACCAGGATAAGCTGGAAATTGAAAGCGCAATGGTAAGCAATGCTGCTCTTAAACCAAATAAAGGATCTGTCACGATGATTGAAGTTTGTCCAATTGCCAATGGAAGAAGTGTGTACGTGATTGAGACTACTGATAAATGCAAAATATTGTGATAGTATAAATCAAAAAAGTGCCGGTTTTATTGACCGGCACTTTATAAATAAGTGAATGTAAATGCTTTTTGCAGCTCTGTTGGACTACAGCAAATGCATTAAAAAATATACCTCATTCCAAACTGCATCTGCCAGCGAGAAAAAAGGTCAGGGCTTGAATTAAAGGTACTTTTTACGGATGGGTCAAATGTAAATTCTGGCTGTCCGGCTCCTGTAAAACTGTTTACAGAGATAGGCTGAAAGAAACCTGAGTTGGTGGCCACTTTTCTAACACCCCAATTGCTGCTAATGAGGTTGCCAAAATTTTGTATGTCAATACTGAATTGTACGGTGTTGGTTTTTATGCCGTTCTTAAAATTAAAGTCTTGCAATATCCTCACATCCATCTGGCTGAACCAGGGCGTTTGACCGGCATATTTTTCTGTATAATTTCCCCGGTTTTTATTCAGGTATTTATCAGACTGGATATAATTTTCAAAAGCAGCTTTCTGCACTCCCGGTGACTGAATAGTTCCAAATACGTCCGTATAATTTACAAATTGCATATTGTTTACTTCTGCACTTGTAGGCACATACAACAGGTCATTTGTTCCTGTGCCATCATTATTAATATCACCGCCATATACATAAGCAAAGCGATCACCACTTACCCAGTTGGAAAAGAAAGAAATAGTGGTTCCGTATTTATTGGCTTTGCCATAATCAAACTTTTTTACACCGGCGAGTACAAAACGGTGCGTATTGCCATACAATGAAGTGGAATTTATTGCGGCATTGGCATTGTTCAAAATGGGGTTCCTGTCAAATGCATCGCTGGAAATTTCAGCAGAAATTGAGCTGGCATCTTTTGATACTAAATAGTTGTAAGAAGCCTGCAAATAAAAATTATTTTTAAATGCCTGCTGTGCCTGCAAGCTTACGTTGAACTGGTAGCCTTTATTATTATTGGTAAATACGTAGGTATTATTAGTTGTAAAAGGACCATCTGTGCCTTTATCAGTCGCTTTATAAATACTCCTGTTATCGCCGGTAGCAGAATTCAATGTTCCGGTAGGAGTACCTAAGTTGTAGTTGCGTACCATCATTGCTTTTCTATCTTTAGAATAGGCTATATCGGCAGAAAAAACGGTTCCCGACTTGATTTTAAAATCAACCCCTAAATTACTTCTCCATATTTGAGGCCACTGAAAATTACTGGCAGTAGCATTGTAAAATCCTGTATAAGGATTTGCCTGCTGGTTGCCTATCCAAACGAATGGAAAACGCCCTGTAAACAAACCTGTACCACCTCTTAACTGAGCCGTTTTATCACCTTTCACATCCCAGTTAAAACCAATCCTTGGAGAGAATAAAGGTTTTTTGGTTGGAAATCTTGTATTATCTAAATCTTTGCCTACACCATTGCTTATCCGTTTTCCACTTTCATCGAATAATACCTGGTTATCATTATTGGGAATAGTTGGAGACCCTTCCTGAAAAGTTCCTTTAAAAGTGCCGTCACCATTAAAGTTGGGATTTTTAAAACTTGCATTACTGTAAGAAGGGGCATCAATCCTTAACCCGTAGGTAAGGCTGAAATTTTTTGCCGCTTTCCATTCGTCCTGTGCATAAGCGGAAAGTTGTGCTACGGTTAAATAGTAGAATGTCCATTGGTTTGCAGTTGCTCTATTCCTTGCATAAGCAACATCAGCACTCAAAGGATAAGCTCCAAACACATAAGCTCCGTCCACAGGTACGCTATCTTTAAATGTTTTGATATCAGCATTAGAGAATACAGCCGGGCCGTATCCGGTTAAATTAAATGAGTTGGCAAATTTGAATGACTCGTAAGATGCACCTAAAGTGAGCGTATGCTTTGGCAAAATAATATTAAAGTTATTGGTTGCCTGAAATGCATCCTGGTTCAATATATTATTGATAGAAAAAGGTTCATGACCGGCAATGATATAGCGAACGCCATTTTTTGTTAAGTTAACAACAGGAAACGGTGTAGAAAGTGGATCCCTGTTATCTCTGAACGTGGTGTAAACCAATCTTAATTTGTTAGCATATTTACCACTATTACCAAAAGCAGATTTTAATTCAGTACCAAATGACTGCAATTTATTATTAATACGGTATCCCGAATTTCTAAACTGAAGTGTTGTGAAGTCAGGCCCACGGCGGCCAATAGCACTTGGATGTGCAGGTTTTTCCTTCGATGCATCCAATCCATTATAAGTAAATGACAGGCTATTGTTATTATTAATTATCCAGTCAATTTTTGCCAGCCACTTGTAACTTTTTTGTTGATAATTAAAGCCCTGGTAATCCCCCGTTTCATATTGAAATTTGTTTTTTAAAATACTTCTTACATCATCTAAGTCGGCCTGTAGTACTCTGGAGGTATTTGACTTACCGGAGTTTCCTGAATTTTGTGCCACAAAACCCGTTGGTGCATCATTTCTTTGTTCGGTCTCAAAATTTACAAAATAAAATATTTTATCTTTTTTTAATGCACCACCAAATGCCACACCAGTTTGGTATTGATCTAACTTTGGCACTACCACTTTATTGCCATCTACTTTTTTACCGGTAAGTCCTTCGTTTCTGTAAAAACCATAGACAGTTCCGGTAAAAGTATTGGTACCACTTTTTGTTACTGTATTTACGCCTGCTCCTGTAAAGCCTGCCTGCGTTACATCATAGGGTGCAATGTTTACTTGTATCTGGTCAATAGCATCTAAAGAAACTGGCTGAGAACTGGTTTGCCCGCCGGGTGTAGGTGCATCCAATCCAAACGGATTATTAAACACGGCACCATCTAAAGAATAGTTATTATACTGTCCATTTCTGCCGGCAAAAGAGGTTCCATTAACTGTGGAAGATGCCGATGGAGTAAGCCTTGTATAATCATCCGCAGATCTTGATATAGTGGGCAATTGCCTTAATTGCTTTGAGCTTATATTGGTAGAAGCTCCTGTTCTTTTATTATCGAATATTTTTGATTTTCCGGTTACAGTTACTGCTTCAAGCCCCACAGCTTTAGTGTCTAATTTAAAATCTAACGCAGTATTTTGCCCTAACTCCAACTGAATTTTATCTTCCGTTACTTCCTGCATACCAGCAAAACTTACGGTAACGGAATAAGGGCCACCCACTCTTAAGTTAGGTACTAAAAAACTTCCGTTAGACTGGGTGGTTGTAACCCTGTTGATACCTGCATTGGCAAAAACTATTCTAACGGTGGCACCGATCAGTGCTTTACCCTCACTATTGGCAACAGTGCCACTTAGGCTGGCAGTAGTTACCTGTGCTTTCGCATTAAAGCAATTAATTAATAGCAAAAAGGCAGTAATTAGCTTCAAGAGTACTTTCAATTTCATAAAATTTGTTTTGGTTGCTGCAAAAATACATTTTCAATTAACCTAAATTTAACATTGATTAAATTCTTAACCTTAAGTTAATTAAAAAATAATCTAAAAAAGTGGGATATATGATAAAAATAAACTAATAAAACTTCAAAGTCATAAAATTTCATAGCCCCTCTTTAAAAAGAACATATTTAAGCGAAATAACATTTGAATGAAACGAAATACAGCCAAACAGTTTTACCCCAAACATTTTGCGAAGGATATGGCAACTTTATGAGGAGAAACTCCAACAGGAAATTATTTTTTCAAAATGGATAAAATTAGTAGACCGGTGTAATTGGCGATTGTTAATGCCTGATACTTTAGACTAATAACAATCGATGCCTCACACTCAATCCACTCGCTTCGTTTTCCCATGGTGAAATATGTACGCTCAAGGAAAAAGTGGCTTTATTTGGTTTGTACCTTTGCAACTGCTTAGTCCAGTTTTATTTTGTTAAACGTTTCATTGATTTTGGCTGGTGTATGGAATAAGAGATCTTCACTTATTTCGGGTATGTATTTAAACCCCATACTGGTATAATATCCTAATAATTTATAGATGGACTTTTCTTCATCTGCTTCCATTGTTTTATACCCCATGTCGTTGTACCATTCGTAGTCACTTTCGCCAATACCCGGAACCCGGGTTTCTAACTGCGAGGGATATATAATGATCGTCATTAAGCCACAACCGCTGATGAAATTATTGTAAAGGTCTCTGATGGCATATTTCCCAATTTCAGAACCCCTGTATTGCGGTAATATTTCCAGCCCATATACAATCAGTAAATCCATAGATGGAACTTCAAAATGGTCATAGATAGCATCAGAAAAATCATTTTTTTCAAAATCGTAAATGGTCTCTCCAATATCCAATATCACGTGGTGTGCATCAAACACGGCAAGTGCTGAATATCCTGCATTAGCCGCCTCGCCCAGCAATAATTTGTGTGCTTCAATTTTCCCGATCTCAATCGATTTTTCCGGGTCTTTGGCGTCGTTAAAATAAAGCATAACGCCATTTATTTGCTGCCTGTAGCGGTATCCTTCCGAAGGTGCCATTGATGACTGGATGGTGTAGCGGATGTCGATATCCTCATAGTTGATTTTATTTTTCCGTCCAGCCATAATACAATTGGATTTGTGGTGATCGTTATCTGTTTGGTGTGGGCGAAGCAAAGATATTGTTAGGGGATTGATTTCAGAAAAAACTTTGTTGTTCAATTTTAAATCATCGTGCGTTTTTTAACAGGCAGTGATTGGTATTTTTATTTCCTACCTACAGCAAAATGATTTACACCAGTTTTTTACCCGTCGCAATCAACTTGTTTTTAACAGTATTACCATTCAAAAAAATAACTTTTAACGTTCGATAATTTAGCATTTCACCTTTGTTAATCACATACAGGATAATTTTTATAAATAAAATTATTACAATAATGCAGTTTCGTATTCAATTATAGCCAGTTTGTAGGATTGAAAATTTATTATGAAGATTTATGCTTAGTTTTATTTTTTTGCCGCCAGCAATTAAAATAAAGTATCCTTCAAAAAAAGCCCTGAATAAATTTCCAATCATTTATTATTGTATCATTTTGCATTTGATAACACGGTATTTGCTTACCTGCCTCTTTTTGCTGGTTTTAAATTTTTCCTTTTCGCAAGAGGGTATTTCTTTATGTAGCTGGAATCTGAAAGACTTCGGCAAATCTAAATCAACTACTGAAATTATTTTTATTGCCGGTGTGGTAAAGGATTTTGATGTAATTGCTATACAAGAAGTAGTGGCAGGTGATGGTGGTGCACAGGCAGTAGCAAGGCTTGCCGACGAATTAAACAGAAAAGGCAGCCACTGGGATTATACCGTAAGCGACCCCACCTACAATTCATCTTACAAACAGGAACGCTATGCTTTTATCTGGAAGACCGGCCGATTAAAAAAAATGGGCGACGCATGGCTGGAAAAAAAGTACAACCTCGAAATAGACCGGGAACCATACTATGCTACTTTTCAATCGGGATCTAAACAATTTACGCTGGTAAATTTTCATGCCATCACCAAAAAAATGCAGCCCGAAACGGAGATCAAATACTTTAAATTTTTACCGGAACAATACCCTGATCTGAATTTAATTTTTGCCGGAGATTTTAATTGCCCGCAATCACATACGGTATTCAATCCTCTAAAAAAAATGGGTTGGCTGCCTGCTTTAACAAATCAAAAAACTTCGTTGCGGCACCAGTGTATTGGAGAAGATTGCCTGGCCTCGGAGTTTGATAATATTTTTTATCCGGCAGCCAAAGTAAGTTTTATATCCTCCGGTATCGTACCGTTTTATAAAGACTTTGAATCGATGGAGGAAGCGAATCATTTGAGTGATCATGTGCCGGTATATTTTAATTTTACTTTAAACTAACAGCAACCTAATAACCCTTTTATATACCAACCAACAACCCGATGAAATATTTTTTCAGTATTGTTTTGTTTGTTTTTTTTATGGCTTTTTGTGAGGGGCAGACGATCAGTCCGGCGAATCCCCCGGCAGTTTGTAGTCCGGCAAATGTACCGTTATCTGTATCGGGAGGTACTGGTATTACTGCATATCAATGGATAAAGGATGGGGTCTATATCCCATCTGCAACGACTACTAATTATACTGCAACTGTAACAGGTATTTATAAAGTAAAAATTACTACAGGTCCACTACCCCCTGATACAACAATAATTGGCCCCGTAACTGTTACAATTAATTCTTTACCGGCAACGCCTTCATTTACATTTTCTACTAATAACCAATGTGCATCTTTACCATTGAATTTTGTTGTTACTTCTTCAGTACCGGGTGTTACTTACACTTGGGATTTTGGAGATGGAATAACCAATGTAAATGGTACATCAGTCAGTCATCTTTATAATGA
>JBBQKO010000004.1:0-50795 GCA_038327005.1 Chitinophagales bacterium
CCAGTTTACGGCTTCTATCGCCACCATACATACCGCTCACCTGGGGAACAGTTTGATGGCTTTCATCAATGATGCAGATAAAATCTTTGGGGAAATAGTCGAGTAAACAGAACGGTCGGGTGCCCGGTTTTCTTCGGTCAAAAAAACGGGAATAGTTTTCTATGCCATTGCAGTAACCAAGTTCCCGAATCATTTCCAGGTCGTAATTTACTCTTTCATTCAGGCGCTGGGCTTCGATAAATTTACCACTGTTTTTAAAGTATTCTACCTGGGCTGCGGTTTCATCCTGTATTTCATAAATCACCTGCTGCATAATATCTTTCGGTGCAAGGTATAAATTAGCCGGAAAGATGGCAGCATTGTCCACCAGTCCGATACGTTTGCTGGTACTAAGTTCCAGCGTTTCAATGGTTTCAATTTCATCACCAAAAAATGTGATGCGGTAACCAAAATCCACATACGGCAAATTGATATCTACCGTATCGCCTTTGACTCTGAAAGTACCTCGTGTAAAATCGCCCTGCGAGCGACTGTACAAACCATTTACCAATGCGTGTAAAAATCCCTGGCGTGAAATGACCTGGCCTTTTTGTATTCGTACAATACCATTTTCAAACTCGGTGGGATTTCCCATACCATAAATACAACTCACGCTTGCCACCACAATAATATCTCGTCGGCCACTTAACAACTGAGCGGTTGCCTGCAGCCGCAGTTTATCCAACTCTTCATTGATGCTTAAATCTTTTTCAATGTAGGTATTGCTAACGGGCATGTATGCCTCGGGCTGGTAATAATCGTAATAGCTTACAAAATAGCCAACAGCATTATCCGGAAAAAACTGTTTGAACTCGCCATACAATTGTGCAACCAATGTTTTATTATGCGTCAATACCAATGTTGGCCGCTGCACATTCTGGATAACGTTGGCAATGGTATATGTTTTACCGCTACCCGTTACTCCAAGTAAGGTTTGGTATTGCTCGCCTTCCAAAATACCTTCGGTCAATTTGTTGATTGCTTCGGGCTGGTCGCCGGCTGGCTTATATGGAGCTTGAAGGTTAAATGGCACTTGAAATTTTTTATGCAAATTAGTTCATCCTACACCAAAATCTGGGATACTGTTTAACAGGATGATTCAAATAAATTACCAATGATGTTTTCAAATGAAAACAGGATTCTCAAACGAATTTTGCCTAAATTATGGTCGCTTTTCTTACTTACCAGTTGCGCCATTTATATTTTACTCAATGATTTGTCCAGTGCATTTTTTCGAATGAACCAGGCGATTGTAAAGGAAGGAATGATATCAGTGAAAGGTGTGGCTTCTTCAAGAAAGTTTAAAACACCACCAATCAACCCCAATCGTCCGCCAAAAAGCTTATTAAAGATAAATGCCGAAATGGGCGCCCAAACAATATCCGAAAATTCAGCAACGAATGGAAACACGTAACTGGCCATACCAATCAAGTCCATTACAATGCAAATCGCAATATTAGGAAGTATTAATTTTTCTGTTTTCATGTTATGTAATGAACAATAAAATTATACAAAAAGAATAAGTATTGGTTGTAGGCGAGGCCGAACATAAATAAATTTTTGAAAGTTTTGGCTAAAGGGTTTAAAAGCTTTTTTTCTGCCTTTTCCCTGGAATTACTAAGCCTGCAAAAAGGCATCCGGGCAGTATACGGCACAAGTCTTAAAAATGTGCCTTGACCCCCCCGACCTTAACTGACCTCACCATCCTTCCTCTTCTCCTCTTGAGCGGAGGCGGTTCTTTCTCTATAATCTAAACTTTGGCTTTTCCCAATCCGCCTGAGAAATTCAGGCAAGGTAAATAATCGTGAGGTTTTATTCAACTGATCTCTACCCGTCAATACAATAATTCTATTCCTTGCGAAGTATAATAATTTAAAATATTTCAGGGATGTCTAGAAAAAGGGGAGTTATGGCATTTACCAATGAGTAAGCGACTTGCATTTTTACAACGTTATTGCGATAAATTTATCATTAGCTTCACCAGGTGTAAGATACCGAACAATTAAAGTAGTGCTTTATGATTAGTCGACATTAAAGGTCACTTAACATAAATACAATTAATATTAAACGTCCAACGAAAAGATGGTGCACATAAGAAAGAAGAAAACGAATGGGATCAATAGAGAAATTACGATTAAAACATTACTATATAAAACTTCACTTAATGAATTGCTGAATTAAGCTTTTGGTAAAAATTATCAAAAGAAATATAATTATAAAAAATCTTTAGCACGTATGAGTTTCGTCAAAAACTCTTAAGGTTTCGCTTTCACAATGTATTTGATCACTTGAATTATAAACTAAAACTGCCCAAATCATCTTTAATTCATCTTTAGCAAATTCATTTAAATAATTAATTATTTCTGTCGTTTCTTCTAAACAGGAATATATTTCATGTTCTGCTTTAACGCACAAGTTAAACTTGCCATTATCATATAATCCACCAAAGTCAACTGGTGTTAACCAAACTTCTGAAAACTTCTTTTGAGACTTTTTGCTGTATTCGCAAATTACCTCATTGATTTTTTTTATAAGTAGTTTTGTATCCACAATTTGAATTTATTTATTGAAGTTAACAAATCTTGTGCATCCCTTTGTGTTTTGCCTGTTAAATATCTGTGACCTTCATTCCAATCTTTTATAATTGACCATGCTGCCTTAAATTCAAGATTACTTCCAATCTCAATTTCAAAAGGGCTAAAAATACCACTTAGTATCATTAATTGCTCCAGATCATGAACCCGGTAAGTTCTTGATATATCATTTTCGTTTTTAAGTAATTTAGCTCTATTGCCAAAATCAAAAAAATTGTCTATCCCAAGTGTTTTGCAAACTTTTGCTTTTAATAAAAGTTCTATGTGATACCCTGCTATATAGTATGCCCCATCAAACCTACCCCCAGCAATTAGACACTCCGCATCCAAAATCTTTTCATCTGCCAACTTAATTATATCTTCAAAACATTTCATTTCTTCTTATTGTTTTATTTATGTCAGATAAGTTCGCAGCTTATATGTTAGCTCATACGGTAATAGGAGATTTTTAAAATATTCCGTTATTTATAGTTAGATGATTTTCTTGTAGGTCTGCCCGTTATTGAGACATTATTATTAGCCCAAAATTATTACAGCATAATTCCTCTCTTCTTATTTTTGCTTTTGTCTTCTCTGCTTACTCTGTGATATCTCGAACAATAATAATGCTTTTATTGGGCCAATAATACTCAATGTAAAAATACCAATTTAATTTATTTTGGCTTCCATTTTTACACAAGCTTATTGCAAAAGCTTGACAGGGGCAGATTTATGGCACATTCATCATTAGGACAAAAAGATGATTCAAAGAAAAACCATTGCATAATCCAAAACATTCGGCACTGTGCAATGGTTTCTATGTAGTTAACAACGCACAGGACAGCTACCAATATTCAATTTACTGGCCGGATAACATACACCAGCGAACTACAGGTTGCTTTATTTTTATACGCATTTATATTAGATTGTAGTCCTTTCAAAACAGCAGCCACTAAATTTCCATGGCCATTTTTATATTCCTCGCTTAGCATCGATATATAAAAGGCATCCAGCCACATTGGTATGGAATCGACCAGTTTTAATCCATGTTGGGCGGTCAATTTATCCACAGCCATGGGCGAAAAATGATACAAATGCCGGGGAACATCATATGCAGCCCAATGCGCTTTGTATTGTTGAGCATCTAGTGACTTATAATTTGGCAACGCTATCAAAGCTACTCCATCTTTCTTTAGCACTCGTTTTATCTGATCCATGTATTCGTGCAACTGGTGTACATGTTCCAGTACATGCCACATGGTAACCACATCAAATTTTTCTGTAGGAAGATCAAATAATTTATCCGGCGTTTCTGCCTGAAGATTATATTTATCCAAGCATATTTTTCTGGCACCTTCATCTGGTTCAAGACCTGTTACCAACCAGCCCGATTGAGCTGCTTTGTGTAGAAAAGCCCCGGTTCCAGTACCGATGTCTAGTAAACGCCCTGCCTGCAAACCTTTTTCCAGGTTATTTTTCATCAGTTTCATTTTCCAGTTAAGCGTATAGTTTCTTGCTAATTTGTACACTTTGTTTACCAAGCCTTTTTCTGTATCCGAATGAGAAATATAAGTATCCGATTTATAGTATGGGCCAATGGCATCCTGGTTAGGTGCATCCTGCGTAAAACGAAGGCTGCATGATTCACATTCCCAAATATCAAATATCTCCTTTGACACGGTGTAATCTTTACATGCCAATACTTTTTGTATGGAAGTGCTGCAGCAGCAAGGACAGATTGTCCGGTTTATATTTGAGCCCATGAGGATTTTATAAGTGGCGGCAAAAATACAGCTTATGGTGTATAAATCGTTTTATGCAAGTTTCCCAAAAATGAATATTGTAAATGAAAAACCTTCGTCTCGTTAAGCAGTGTGTTTAAAGAGAGCGGCCCACTTCAAGTTTATTGTTTTGGAAAATTTTCAGCAATCAAAAAGATTCCGCAACATTTTTTTAAACGAATTCTTGCATTTATAAAATTTCTTATATAGATTAGAGTTAATATCAATCCTCCGCTTTAACATACAACGCTTAATTAGTACTTATGAATATTTTTAAATCCGACAGCTCTATTCTGCACCAGATTGCACCCATGACTTTTTTTTACCTCCGTTGCAGTGACTTGAAAAAGATTGATGGAAACCCTTTTTTAGACGCATTTTTATTTGCTGTAATTTCCAGGATCTTCAGCACATTATATTCTGTGATACCATATTCGTGCTTACCGTACATGCAGTTTTATTTATTTCGGATGATTGATGAAGCAAATACAATACCCCCTTAGACTTCAAAAAATTTAACTCAATCAAATTTTTTAAACGAAGGATAATCCCTGCCTTCAATCAATAAACAATCCGGGGATTCACCATAAAAAATAAAAATATGAATGCTTTAAAAAACAGAGTTCAGTTAATTGGCAATTTGGGTAATGAACCCGAAATAAAAAATCTGGAAGATGGTAAGAAATTGGCAAAATTCAGCATTGCCACCAATGAATCGTATCAAAATGCCAATGGCGAAAAAGTAAAAGAAACCACCTGGCATAATCTGGTGGCATGGGGTAAACAGGCGGAATTAGCCGAGAAATATTTGCATAAAGGTACCGAAGTGGTGATTGAGGGCAAACTCATCAACAGAAGTTATAATGATAAAGAGGGGAATAAAAAATACATATCGGAAGTTCAGGTGAATGATATGTTGCTGTTGGGTAGTAAGGAAAAGGTGTCGGATTAATGAAGTTTTCATTCAACCATCATAAACATTGAATATTGTTTGCTGCTGAATAAACATCATTCAATATTCGATGTTCCTTTAACTATAATGATATTTGCTTATTAAATCTCTTCTCATGATTCTTTCAGACTCTTTTCAGTTTGCATCTGACTTTATTAATTATACAAACGCTTCTATCTTTTTAACAGGAAAAGCGGGTACGGGTAAAACAACTTTTTTGAAACACTGCAAAGAAAGCAGCGTGAAGAATACTGCCATTGTTGCACCAACTGGTGTAGCGGCAATGAACGCCGGTGGTACCACCATTCATTCTTTTTTCCAATTACCATTTAATCCATATATCCCGGTCAGCAGAGGTTTTGATACACATGAAGGCGTAAATGATAAAAGCAGTTTGCTTGGCCGTCTTCGCATCAACAACGAACGCCGTGATGTAATGCAAAAACTGGAATTACTGATCATTGATGAAATAAGTATGGTGCGCTGTGACGTGCTGGATTCAATTGATGTTATTTTGCGGCATGTAAGAAGCCAGTATTCCAGACCTTTCGGCGGTGTGCAGGTTTTGCTGATTGGTGATATGTACCAGTTACCACCTGTTGTAAAGGATGATGAGTGGCAGGCCCTTTCTCCTTACTACAAAAGCCAGTATTTCTTTAACAGCCAGGTAATTGAAACCATGCCTCCGGTTTATGTTGAGTTGAATAAAATTTATCGACAGAATGATCCAATGTTTGTAAACGTGTTAAACCAGGTTCGTAACAATGAAATGGATCAGGAAGGTTTTGACTTATTACACAGCCGTTACTTACCGAAATTCAATCCAACAAAAGAAGAGAATTACATTACACTTACCACTCATAATAATAAAGCGGATGCGATCAATTTTAAAGAACTAAATGATTTAAAAGGGTCGCTGCAAAATTTTAACGCATTGGTTGAAGGTGAGTTTTATGAAAAATCTTATCCGGCCGATTTGCAATTAAAACTTAAAGTGGGCGCCCAGGTTATGTTTATAAAAAACGACATGGAAAAAGTTCGCAGATATTTTAATGGAAAAATTGGCATCGTTGAAAAAATTGAAGAAGATACCATTAAAGTATTGTGTAATGGAGATCAGTTGCCCATTGAAGTAAAGAAAGAAAAATGGAGAAACATTCATTATGTGGTCGACAAAACAACCAACCTTGTTGAAGAAAATGAAATCGGCTCCTTTACACAATTTCCACTAAGATTGGCCTGGGCTATCACCATCCATAAAAGCCAGGGACTAACATTTGAAAAAGCCATCATCGATGCTGGTGAAGCCTTTGCGCCGGGACAGGTTTATGTTGCCTTGAGCCGTTGCACCAGTTTAGAAGGGATGGTATTGCATAGCCGCATCAACAATAATAGTTTACACAGCGATAGCCGAATAACAGCTTTTGCAAAAACTCAAAAAACATCGGATGTACAATTAAGTTTACTTCATGAAGCCAAACACCATTTTCAATCGGATGAAATTAAACGGCTGTTTGATTTTTCTACCTTATTACTTGATGGTAAGGCGGTACTTTCTTTTGCTACTATACAGGCACAATCTTTTAATCCCCTAACATTGCCTTCGATAGAACAAATTCATTTAGCGATCACTAATATGGAAATGGTTTCAAGAAAATTTGAACCGCAGCTAATCCAACTGCTGGAACAAGAAGAACTTCCTGAAAAAAATCATGATCTACAAAAAAGATTGATTGCTGCCGCCAATCATTTTATGACTGATCTTGAAAAAATAAAAATCGCCATCAATAACTGTCCTGCCGAAACGGATAGTAAACTTGTTGCAACAGATTTTAATAAATTGTTGCAGGATTTGTTTAACGGTGTTTGTTTACGATTGCACCTGTTGCAAGGGTGTCGAAATGGCTTTATCGTGGATGAATATTTGAGGCATAAACGGAGTTACATCAAACCTTTTTTATCGGCCAATGCTTATGCCGGAAAATCTACACAGGTTAAAACCAATAGTCCACATCCTGATTTATATAAAATGCTTCGCAAAAAAAGAGACAGCATTTGTGATGAAAAAAACATACCGGTTTATCTTGTTGCTGGTAGTAGCACTTTGGAGGAAATGGCCCTTTATCTCCCGCAAACATTGGATGAGTTAAACCAGATCAGTGGCTTTGGTCCTGCAAAAACAAAACAATATGGCGAAGCCTTTATTAATATCATCAGAGAGTATTGTGATTTGCATGATTTGCATACCAATATTGAAGCGAAGCCCATTAAAATAAAGCGAACAAAAAAATCTACCGAGATCAAAACAGATACCAAAACATCCAGTTTTCTTTTATACAAAGAAGGCAAAAGGATTGAGGAAATTGCACTGGAAAGAAATATCACAGCGGCCACCGTTGAAGGACACCTGGCTTATTTCGTTGGCTTAGGTGAAATTGATATCAACACTATTTTATCTGTTGAAAAACAGGATCTGATAAAATCCTCAATAGAAAAATTTGGCCTATCTTCCACAAAAGATATTAAAGAAAGTTTACCAGAAAATATTACTTATGGAGAAATAAGAATAGTAACGGCATCATTAAAAGTGGTGAATTAGTTAATCAAATGCATTCTTTGACGACAATTGAATTTGAAGATTTAGCTTCTGTGGGGATACTGATCCCTCAATTTAATTGGGACGTTCCGTTCAACTATTCTTTTTCAATTTAACAAGGCATTCTATCGATTTATTTTTGTAAAAAAAAACCAGGGTAGAAACCCCGGTAATTTTTAATCCGTACCCTATGAAAACTATCTTTATTAAATATTTTTTGAAACCCTCATTTGTATGCTTTCGATGATGTAAAAATATATTGCATCAATTGCTTCTAAAACTAGTTTGCATAATTTGTGCCAGTGTACAAGAACCTCTACGGGCTTGTGTTTCATTGGTTTTAGGGCAGTGGATCAATCCAAAATTTGGATATTTTTTCCGGAAGGCGGAAATAAAAAGAGGGGAATTCAATCGTTATATTCGTTACACCTATATTGGTTTAACTGGCTTTTCCGGCAAACGTATTTAATCCTTTAAAAATAGGCATTGGTTTTTTTATTTTGCTGGAAGCTGACTTAAAATATTTGAACGAGATTACATCAACAAAGTTCATCAGGAATAAAAAATAATCAACAAACCAAAATAATTATCGTTCCAGCCTTCCACCATTTCCTCGTATGCCTCATCCGGAATGTTGGTATGGGTTAACTCTGCAGACGTACCCTGTTTGTGAATATGTAACTTAATGGTTACAATTGAGTCATCTTCCTGTTCTCCGAAATACCATTGCTGCACAATTTTCTTTCCTTCTTCAAATGCTATGTTTTTGCCAACAATACTTCCTTCCCATAATGAGAACTCACTACCTGGGTCTGTGCTCATTTCAGCTTCTTCGCCGGTCCAAAGTTGAATGGTTGCGGGTAAGGTTAATGCGAGATAGACTTCTTCCGGAGGTGCCGGTATGATATAATATTTTTTATAATCCTTCATTTGTTACAATATTTTTTTAAAGATAAAGTGGTTTTTACAATCAACAATAAATGATATCTGCTGATGGTATTTAAAAGAACTACCTTGATCTGTTCAACTACTAAAATGATGGACAAATTTGATTTGCTGATTGATAGTTTCCTCAATAATAAAATTGGTGTAGATAAGCGTTTTATGAATGAATCGTTGTCAAAAGGCTTGCAGCAAAATATTATGCATTTACAAAAAGATGGCCTAATGACGGCTGCTGGTATTGGCAATGAAGAAGTGATGGATGCCAAACAAAAAATGAGGGGTGATAAAATTTATTGGATGGACAAAAGTCATTCAAATATATTTGAGCAGGAATTCCTGTCGCATGTAGAAGATTTTATTGAATACCTGAACCGTACATGTTATACTGGCATTAATGGCTATGAATTTCACTATGCTGTGTATGAGGCGGGGAGTGGTTATAAGCGGCACAAAGACCAGTTTAAAAATGACAACAACCGAAAATATTCACTCATTCATTATTTAAATGAGAACTGGGAAGAGGAAAATGGAGGTAATTTACTGATCTATCAAAATGACTCTGTGCAACAAATTCGCCCTGAATCACAAACTGCTGTTTTTTTTAAAAGTGATGAAATGGAACACGAAGTTTCAAAATCCAATCGCTGTAGAATGAGTGTAACTGGATGGTTAAAACGGATATAGATTGATTAATTTATAAACAAGCATCCCAAAGCATTTTCATATAAAGATGTCCTTTTTCTCTGGCAAAATTAATATTTCGATTTGGTATCTCTTCCGGATTTTTATAATGTTCCAACGCCTTGTCTATACTTGCTTCCCGCAATAAATGCAACATTGGATAAACAGACCTGTTAGTAAAGTTTGCTGCATCATTTATTGGTGAATTAGCAAACTGGTAAAGTGGATGAAAACTCGCCAACTGATATATTCCTTCGTAATCATTGTCCTCTAAAAAATCTTCTGCAAGTGCAACCATATCAAGATAATCATCAAAACTTTCGAACGAATTAGGGAAGATCAAAAATGATGTTTCAATATTATTATTTTGATCTAAACGGGTTAACTCATTTAAAAAAGAGTCCGAAGAAAATGTGGTAAATATTCCAGCATCTACCTGATAATGCACAGCCTTCAGCTTTATTACATTGGCTGCAAACGGACAAAAATTACATCCTACTATCACATCGTTGATCCATTTTTTTGTTTGGTCAATTACATTTTCAGATAATTCCATTTTTGTTAATTTTTACCCGTTTTTGAAGCTAACATTTATTATTTCATTCTTAATACAGACAACTTTTTGCATTTTGTAATTAAGGGTACACAAAAAGGGCGTTGCAGTCAATTTTCCTGCAACGCCTTTGTTAACGTTAATTTTTTTAATCAATCTTAAAATCAACCTTTACATCTCCCCACATCAACGAAACTGTACCGGATGGAACAATTGAAAATGTCATTTTTTCTGCAAGTGTTGCTGATTTTGTTGGTGTTGAAACTGTGCGTAAAGCATCCTCTGATTCTTTGTAACCATTTGATCCCCAAAGGTCTGTTTTCTTGTTAAAAATAATAGTCCATTCCTTTTCACCAGGTATCGTGTAAAGACCATATTTACCTGCTGCCAGTTTTTTACCGCCAATAGTTACGTCTTTACTTACTTCGAAGGTGGTCGCTTCATTGGCTCCAGTGCGCCAAACTTCACCAAAAGCTGCAATTTCCTTACCGATGGTTCTTCCTTTTACAGAGGGTTGACTGTAATCAATCGTGATGGTTGTACCTTTTGTTGTAGTTACAGTTGCCTTAGCAGGAGGGCTTGGTCTTTTACTTTTATCTTGTCCACATGCTGTCATTGTAATTAATGATGTTGCTGCAATGGCAAATAAATAAATTGATTTTTTCATTTTTTTTTGATTTCAATTTACAAAAATTGTTCCATTATCTAGTATTAAATTGGATCAGTGGAGAAATCAATGTAGTAATATATTTATGGATTTTATGAACGGTGTGTTTCTTACTGTCTATTATAAAATGACCGGTGTTATATTTAAAATATACTATCTGGTTTTAGGATTTTTTTTTGTGGTATTCAATAAAAAAGCTTCCCTTCGGAAGCTCTTATTGACTGATTCAAGTTTTCGAATGATGTAGTTTTTATAAAAATTATCGTCCAAAGTCATCCTGTACCCTCACAATATCATCTTCATCACTCGGATCGCCTGCATCTGTATGTCTCCATATTTCTGCAACAATTCCCCACCCCTCCAAACCAATAAGGCGATGACGTTCCCCCTGCTTTAATTGAATGATATCTCCTATGTTTAAATGAGTGGTGTCTTTTTCCTCATTAGTATCGCTGGTAATTACACCGGCTGTGCCACCAATCAGTTTCCATATTTCAGCACGGCGATGATGATACTGCCAGCTCAATCTCATTTCCGGGGCAACAATCAGAATTTTAGGACTTAGCTTACCCGTTATCGTTAGTTCATCCTTTGTAAGGTGAGAGAAATACAATGCAATAAATTTATCTGCTTCTGCTTCGTCTAAAACAAAAAATCCACCCCATGGCCGGGTGCTATCTAGTTTATCAACTTTTAAATTTTGCTGATGAAGATACTCTGCAACATTTTCGAAAACCAATTCTTTGGGTGTTTCAGGAGAAAAATGAAGTGACATGTGCTTTTAGATTTTGTTATTGATTGTTATTTTTTGATTGAAAAACGTTTTAAATCTTTAGGTAAGTTTTTAGGGAGAAAAAACTATAATTAATTGATAATCATTATTTTATGTAACTGCTATACTTTAAAATAAAAATAATTCTATTTATCTTGACATCCCGGCGGGTTAATTATTGAAATATCACCTACCCATAAACACCATCAATATTTGAACATCGCTTGGATTAACGCCCGAAATACGGGAAGCCTGGCCAAGTGTACGGGGTTTTATTTTTGTAAATTTTTGTCTTGCTTCGTTACTTAGCGAAACTAATTTATCATATCGGAAATTATCTGGTATGATTAAATCCTCCAGTTGACTCATTTTAGCCACCAATTCTCTTTCCTTGTTGATGTATGTTTCGTACTTGGTTAATATTTCAACCTGTTCAAGCGTTTCTCTTTCAAACTCCTTTAAAGCATCTTTTACTTTTGGTATTGCGTTTACCATTGCATCTAAACCAATATTGGGTCTTAGTAAAAGTTGTAGTGCCTTTTGTTTAAACACCAACGCAGACGATGCGGCAGTTTCCAGCAAAGGATTTACTTCATCTGGTTCAAGGAAAATATTGCTTAATATTTCTCTTGCTCGGCTTACCGAATCTGTTTTAATTATTACCTTATCCATTCTTTCCTGCGATGCCAAACCTAAACGATAGCTAATCTCTGTTAAACGAATATCTGCATTGTCCTGCCGCAGTAAAGTTCTAAATTCTGCCCGGCTGGTAAACATACGGTATGGTTCATCGGTTCCTTTATTGATCAGATCATCAATCAAAACGCCAATATATGCTTCGCTTCTTTTCAGCACAACCGGTTCTAGTTCACGTGCTTTTTGGTGTGCATTTATACCGGCCATTAATCCCTGGCAGGCAGCCTCTTCGTATCCGGTTGTTCCATTGATCTGACCAGCAAAAAACAGGTTATCAATCAGTTTAGTTTCCAGGTTAAACTTTAACTGGGTAGGTGGAAAAAAGTCATATTCAATGGCATATCCTGGTCTAAACATTTTACAGTTTTCAAACCCTGGTACCAATTTGAGTGCTTTAAATTGAACCTCTTCAGGTAGAGATGAAGAAAATCCGTTTACATAAATTTCAATGGTATTGAAACCTTCCGGTTCCACAAACAATTGATGCCGGTCCCTTTCTGCAAACCTGTTTATCTTATCCTCAATACTTGGGCAATAACGTGGACCTGTTCCCTGGATTCTTCCCTGAAACATTGGGCTCTTTTCAAAACCTGTTTTTAAAACTTCGTGTACAGCGCTGTTTGTATAAGTTATCCAGCAACTCCGCTGGTCTTTTGGCGCAAGCTTTGGTAAATCCAGATAACTAAATCCTATAATATCCTCATCTCCTTTTTGCTCCTCCATCTTTGAGTAGTCGAGGCTTCTACCATCTAATCTTGCTGGCGTGCCCGTTTTTAAACGATCGCTTTCAAAACCAAGTGAAACCAATTGCTCGGTTATACCGGTTGCTGCTTTCTCTGCCATTCTACCACCACCCAATTGTTTTTCTCCTATATGAATGATACCATTTAAAAAGGTGCCGTTTGTTAAAACAACTGACTTGGCTTTTACTTCATGTCCAAGACCCGTTTTAACACCCACTACCCTTCCATCCTTTACTATTAACTCACCAACCATATCCTGGTAAAAATCTACATTCGGTGTATTTTCCAGCATCTCTCTCCACTTAGCAGCGAAAAGCATGCGATCGCTTTGTGCCCTAGGACTCCACATCGCAGGGCCTTTCGACCTGTTCAACATTCTAAACTGGATCATACTTTGGTCGGTTACAATTCCGCTGTATCCTCCCATTGCATCAATCTCTCTTACAATCTGTCCTTTGGCAATACCGCCCATTGCAGGGTTACAACTCATTTGAGCAATGGTTTGCATATTCATGGTTATGAGTAGTACTTTACTACCCATATTTGCGGCGGCGGCGGCGGCCTCACATCCTGCGTGACCGGCACCTACTACTATTATATCGTATTGTGGAAACATGTATCCTGCAAAGTTAAAGTAACTGTATAGTAATAGCGGAAGGGCTATTAGCCAAATTTTTTAAGTATTTCTCTTTCCAATAAAATATCTTCCAGGCTGGTGCCTGTGTTTAAAGTATTGAATTCTTCTTTATCAAGGGTTAAGATTATCTCAAGATTATTTTTATTTTGAATGATATAATTCTCTATTTCTGTTCCACTAATAACATTGGACTTTTCTATTTGATCAATCTTATCAATCATTTTTAAGCAGACTGAATAACCTGTTTCACTAAAAAGTTGTTTAAAATAAGGCTTCACGGCAATTAGTTCAATTTTATTGCCTGGTGTTTTACCGGATTCAATATTCTGCACCCTAATATTGATAAAATTCCAGCAGAGCAAGATATCTTCTTCAATAGTAAAATCAAAGTAGCCTACAGGTACAATGTGGTCGAATTGCCAGGATGTACCAAAATTATCCCAATTGAGCTCTCCGGTAAATTGCAATTCAATCCATTTTCTAAATTCATCAATGCTTAAACCAAAGTAAATAGCATAGGAAGGACTTAAGTTTTTCTCCAATACATAACGCCTTAGTGTAACCTGCCACTTCCTTTTCTCCCGAAACTTTAATACATTATCAGTTATTTCAGTTTTCGGCGTCCATTTTTTCCTTTCCATACTGTAAAAATAAAATTGTTTCAATAAGAAACTGTTACTCGTGAAACATTATTCAAATAAATTTTCTTAAATTTTAATGGTTAAAGATTGTAAAATCGTTCTAAACCCCAATTAACAACTTTATAAAAATAATGTTTCAATAAGAAACTGTTACCCGTGGAACATCAACCAAAATATAACTGAAGATATTTATCCTCAGCATCCGTCATTTTGCGTTTATCTGATGGTTTCTTATCCTTATACCCGCAAAGGTGTAATGCCCCGTGAAAGATAACTCTGTGCAGCTCATTATTAAAGGATGTACCAATTGATATTGCATTGTCCTTAACCCTGTCTGTACTAATATAAATCTCACCTTCAACTGGTTCAGCTGCTCCTGAGAGACAAAATGTAATAATATCCGTATAATCGTCATGTTGTAAAAACTCCCTGTTGATGGATAATAAGTACTGGTCCGAACAAAAAACATAACTCAATGACGAAAATAACATACGTTCTTCCTTAAATAGCAGATTGATAAATAACTTGAGACGCCTTCTTTCTGATAGTTTTATTAGTGACGCATTAAAAAAAAATTGAACTGCCATAACTTATTTTAAAGGTTCTAAATTATCAAACAATTCTGATTGATACCTTTGCATCAACTAAAATAAGTAGAATGGAAAGGCGACTTTCAGATATTAAAGTAGGTAAAACGGTCATTATTAAACATTTTGAAAAGGATGACATATTTCTAAAGCTAATGGAAATGGGTTGTGTACCCGGCGAAACGCTTATTATTGACCATGTAGCTCCTTTGGGAGATCCAATTTCTATATTAGTAGCGGGATATCATCTGAGTTTAAGATTAAATGAAGCTGAAAATATATGGGTTGAAGAAATTGATACCATCTTATTGAAGAAATTATAATATCCTATTATGAAAATTGGTTTGTACTTCGGATCCTTTAATCCCATTCATGTTGGACACTTAATTATAGCGACCCACGTGATAAATACTACAGATCTGCAACAAGTATGGTTAGTGGTTTCACCTCATAATCCATTAAAACCTTCCGCATCATTACTAAATGAATATCATCGGTTTCACCTTGTTCAATCTGCATTGGAAGGAGAATCAAAATTAAAAGCTTCAAATATTGAATTCCAGCTACCAAAGCCATCCTACACAGTTGATACAATATCTTATTTGAAGGAAAAATATCCTCAGCATGAATTTGCAATTATAATGGGCAGTGATAGCTTTTGTAACTTACCAAAATGGAAGAACTATGATGTTATCGTTAAAAACAACCCACTATATATATATGAACGCCAGGGATTCAAAATAGTTAATAACCTAAATGCCAATATTTATACATTAAACGCACCGCTCTTACAAATATCCTCAACCCAAATAAGAGAATTGATTAAACAAAAAAAGTCTATCCGCTACATGGTTCCAGATATTGTGAAGGAAGAAATAGAACAAAATGGATACTACAAATAAAACAAACCGGCTTAAAAAATCAAACCTAGTAATAGACAAATCAAAACAATCACCGGAGCAGGTATCTTGGTAAAGCGCAGTAAAAATATAGTTCCACCTATTACGCTGAAGTTAAACAGACTGACCATATTTAAATGTAAAATGGAAATATCCTTTAATAGATAAAGTGTTGCTGCCCACATGAGCCCAACAACTACAGCGTTTATTCCTTCAAGTGCTCGGTAGACTACCACAAATTTTTTAAAATACTGCCACACAGGAAAAAAGAAAAGAATCAACAGCAGACTAGGAAGAAAAATAGCAATAGAACCGATAATACACCCTAATAGCTGGAATAACTTACCATCGCTCTTTAATGCTATACCTCCTGTATAAGAAGCAATAGAGAAAACAGGTCCTGGTATTGCCCTAACTATTCCGGCACCAGTTAGTATTTCGCTTCTATCTATTCTGATTATATTTTGTTTTTTATCAATAAATTTTGGTGCCCTCGGACGGGCCACATACTGGTCCAACATTAGGGGTATTAACACATCTCCGCCACCAAAAACAAAACTTCCAAACCTATAAAAGTTCTCAAATAGATTGTATGCCTTCCGATGGGGCCAATCCTGCTTACGGGCAGTTTCACTAACTAAACCCGCAATTAAAAAAACACCAATAAATAACCAAATATTTCTCCACCTAATTTGTTTGGGTTTGACCTTTTCTTTTTCCGGAATACGCCTATTGCTAAAATTGGTCGCAATACCACCCAGTACTAACATCAATGGAAAGACCCACGGTGTTTTAAAAAAAAAATAAGTTACTGTCATAGCAACCAGCATTATAACCTGCGTGATAGGATTCATCACAGCAATTTTAAAAGCCTTAATACCTGCATAAGCTAAAAATCCAATCGCCATTGGCTGAATAAACTGAAATATACTGGTGCTTAAATTAGCTGAACCAATTTCATTAACTAAAAAAGACAGCGCTCCCATAAGAAAACAAGCCGGAAAAATCCAAATAAGCAATGTTAATACAGCCAAAGTAACACCTCCCCTTTTATACCCAATTAAAGTAAGAACTTGTGTACTTGAAGCTCCAGGAAGCATCTGGCAAAATGAAACATAATCCATTAACTCCTCTTTGGTAAGGTCCCTTCTTTTATCAACAAAGGTTTTCATAACCATCCCTAGATGTCCTTGCGGTCCACCAAAAGCAGTAACACTATGTATTAAAATTGCCTTTAAGAATGATATGTGCCGGATTAAAATCAAATAATTAAAATCCTAAACTTAGCAATATTGTACTTCATCGTTAAATGTAAAATCATTAGAAAAATATAAACTAAGCTGATCTATTTTTTCAAGCCAATTTCTCTTAGCCTTTCATCAAGATACTCCCCTGCGGTAACATCAGGGTAAAGTTTCTTATGCTCTGTATCGATGCATACATCCAGGCATTGTAGACTCATTTCTGATTTTGGATGAAGAAAGAAAGGGATCGAAAAACGCGACGTATGCCACAATTCTCTTTCGGGATTAACCACTCTATGTGTTGTACTTCTTAATTTATTGTTCGTTAACCTTTGTAACATATCTCCAACATTCACAACAATTTGATCAGGCAAAGATGTGACTGGTATCCACTCATTCTGACGGGAAAGTATTTGTAATCCATCAGCAGAAGCCCCCACCAACAATGTTATTAAATTTATATCCTCGTGCTGCTCTGCACGAATGGCGCTTGTTGGTTCAAATGTAATTGGGGGATAATGAATGGCTCTTAAAATAGAATTTCCATTAAATATATAGTCGTCAAAATAATGTTCATCTAACTTTAAATAAATAGCAATCGCTTGCAAAATAGCTGTGCCAGATTCTTCAAAAGCACGGTAAGCAGCGGAAAGAGTCTGATTTAAAAAAGGAATCTCCCACACACTAACATTTGGTGGATATTCATCTTCCTTGAAACTATCACGAGGGATTTGACCATATTGGAAAAACTCCTTCAAGTCAGGTGCTTCGCTACCTTTTGCATGTTCTTTACCAAAACTTGTATACCCTCTTTGCCCTGCCAATTCAGCGATTTCATAGTCCTCCTTTTTTTCCAGTGGCAGCGAAAAAAACTCCTGTACGTACTTATATAAATCTTCAATCAAAGTATTTGAAATACCATGATTTTTTACTGCTACAAATCCAACCTCTTCATAAGCAGACCCAAGCTTCTTAATAAATTCATTTTTTTTTCCAGGGTCCTCACTTAAGAAGTCTGCAAGATCTACTGAAGGAATAGCCATAAATTCAAACGTTTTAAAAAGAAAGAAAATAATATTTACTAAAATTTTTAGTAATTTATCAATTCACAAAAAATATGTTACACTACAAATTGTACTGACGGCTAATTTCTAACATACGATCAATTGGCTTCCTGGCCAATAATCGTAAATTTTCGTCCATTGTAATTTCTGGTAACTCATATTCCATACATAGATATAACTTTTCAAGCGTATTCAGTTTCATATGAGGACAATCGTTACAGGCACAACTATTATTAGGAGGCGCAGGAATAAAAACCTTTTCAGGACTCTCCTTTTGCATCTGGTGTAATATGCCCGTCTCTGTAGCTACTATAAACTCCGTACTGCTACTTTGTTGAGAAAACTTTAATAACCCCGTAGTACTTCCAATATAGTCTGCTATGGCCAACACAGGCGCCTCACACTCAGGATGAGCTATCACAAGAGCATTTGGATGACGAATCTTTAACCTGGTAATTTTTTCCAGACTAAAAATTTCATGCACCATACAGGCACCATTCCATAGTAACATATTACGGTCCGTCTTCTTATTAAGATAAGCACCTAGGTTTCTATCCGGAGCAAATATAATTTTTTGGTCTTTTGGTAAACTTTCAATGATCTTTTCCGCATTACTACTGGTACAAATTATATCACTCAGAGCTTTGATGCCAGCCGAACAATTGATATAAGTGATAACCAAATGATCCGGGTATTTATCTTTAAACAATTTAAACAAAGCCGGCGGTGCACTATCACTTAATGAGCAGCCAGCATTTAAATCTGGTAATAGCACCTTTTTCTGTGGGTTTAGAATCTTAGCTGTTTCCGCCATAAAATGAACACCAGCAAAAACAATAATATCAGCAGTTGTTTTCTCAGCATGTTGCGCAAGTCCAAGACTATCACCAATAAAATCGGCCACATCCTGTATGTCGGGCTCCTGGTAGTAATGGGCCAAAATAATAGCATTCTTTTTCTTCTTCAATTTTTCAATTTCCGAAAATAAATCCAGGCTCACATCAATATCAAGATCAAGAAATCCGGTGGTTTCGATTTTTGATTTTGCAATGTTAATATCTATCATAATATGTATTAATAATTTTTTTATTTAAGTTAAGCTACTATTACTAGGGCTGTGGATATGTGGAAACATTTTTTTTAAAACTTTTGTAAAATTGAAAAATCGCTCTTATCCACCGTCATCCACATTTAATTAACATACTGTATTGTAATTATGTCTGCCGCTGTTCCTGTGCTGGCAAACATTCTGTAATTCTACTAATTTTATTTTGCACTATCGTTAATAAAAAAACAGGTTGATAACAATTTAATAATATTGAAACTTATCTATGTTAACCTGCTACCTGATAACTTTTGGACTACTAACATTTTGGTGCTCCAGCATACATACAATAAATAGTTTTGCTCCAAATTTCCTCTAAAGGCTGTTCTTAATATCCAGCTTACCAACACAAAACAGCGGTTATTAACAATCGAATGTTGATAGCATAGTAAAATACAACAGCAGCCTCAATTGTATGTAAAATTACTGTTTGCATCTTTCAATATTTGCACTCTCTTGAAAATATTTTAATCTAAGTATTTAAATATAAGAGAAGAATTTGCACAAATACATATAGAATACAATACACTTACATATAGATCACATTAAATCATAGAAATCCGTATAAATATAAATTATAATAGAGCGGTTCTGTAAATGGGTGGGGGATGTTTTAAAAGCCTTATATAACTGAATTATAGCAGTTGTAGCCGCAGTAATTTAAGCTATTCATATCTTATTTTACACTATTTTTGCCGTCCATTTTAATTAAAGTAAACATGCAGATCATTCAGAACATTCGTGAAAAAGGTGCGGCCATTGTAATTGGTGTAATTGCACTTAGTTTAATAGGTTTTATATTGATGGACGCAAAACCAGGAAGCAATGGTGGAATTTTTGGTGGTAATCCGTCATCCAGTATTGGTGAAATTAATGGTGAGTCAATTGAATACAATGAGTTTAATGCTAAAGTAAAACAGGCAGAGGAACAATATGGTGGCCAGATCAGTGGTACACAAATATATGAAGTGCGTCAATCTGTTTGGGATCAACTAGTAGCTGAAAAGGTTTTAGTGAAAGAGTTTGAAAAGTTAGGACTAAGTTTTTCTCCAAAGGAAATGAGCAGCATTATGTTTAGCAACGATGCACCTTATGCTCTGAAGCAGGCTTTTACAGATAAAGCAACCGGTCAGTATGATATAGCTAAAGTTCAGGAATGGTGGGCCACTGCAAAAAAATCAAAGGATGTACAAAGAGATGCTATTGAAAATCAAATTGTAGAGCCAATGAAATTGCAGGCGATGTATAATAAATATAACAGCCTGTTGGCGGCAAGTGCTTATTATCCTTCCTGGATGCAGCAAAAGGATATTGCAGAAAGTAAAGCTTTTGCAAATATTTCTTACGTAGCTGTTCCATATAATGTAATTAGTGATAGCACCGTAAAAGTGAGCGATGATGAAATAATGGATTATATGAATAAGCATAAAGCTATTTATAAACAAGATGGTGGCAGGTATATTTCTTACGTAACATTCAGCGCCAATCCTTCTGCATCAGATACGTTAAAATCTTTGGAGGCAGTAGAAGCGTTAAAAGCACCTTTTGCGGCAGACACAAATGCAAAAGCTTTTGTAGCAAGAAATATGAGTTCCATAAATTATTACGATGGGTACACGCTTCGATCCAAATTAGCGATGGCTCAAAAAGATTCGATAGCAGCTTTATCTACCGCAAGTGTATTCGGACCATACCTTGATGGAGGAAATTTTGTTTTAGCAAAAATGATTTCAGTTCGCCAGTTACCAGACAGCGTAAAGACAAGACACATTTTGGTAAGCACGAATGATCCTCAATCAGGTCAACCGTTGCTGGAAGATAGCATTGCTAAAAAAAGAATAGACAGTATTGCTGCAGCAATTAATGGTGGAGCAGATTTCAATGCAATGGTTTTACAATATAGTGATGACAGAGGAAGTAAGGATAAAGGTGGAGAATATGATTACACTTCTACTCAGTTTGGTAGCTTAGCCAAAGAATTTGCAGAAACCATTTTCTATGGTAACACAGGAGATAAAAAAGTAGTACACACAACCTTCGGATGGCATTATATAGAAGTATTGAACCAAAAGAATTTTGAACCCGCATACAAAGTTGCATACCTGGCTAAGCAAATTTTAGCTTCAGACGAAACAATTAATTTAGCAAGTTCGAATGCAACCAAAATTTCCGGCGAAGCCAGAGACGCAAAAGCAATAGAAACTTATATAACCAAAAATGGTATCCAAAAAATGGATGTACCGGATATGATAAAGTCAAACGATTATAGATTGGGTGGCTTGCAAGATGCTAGACAACTAGTTAAATGGGCCTTTGATGCGAAGCAAGGTGAAGTAAGTGAACCATTTAATATTGAAGACCAATTTGTAGTGGCGGTAGTAAATAGGATTCAGCCGGAAGGGTTGCCTGATGCAAAATCAGCCAGACCGATGGTGGAACTAACTGTTCGTAATTTGAAAAAAGCAGAACTTATCACTAAAAAGTTAGCAACAACATCAACTCTTGAAACTGCAGCTACTGCATACAATGTTCAAGTAGGTTCCGTAGGTGCTGATTCTACATTAACTTTTAGCTCGCAAATAATTAATGGAGTTGGCAATGAACCAAAAATAATTGGAGCTGCTTTCAATAAAGCATATCAGGCAAAAGTATCCGAACCAATAACAGGAACAAATGGAGTTTATGTTATAAAAGTAAACAGCATAGGAAACCTCCCGCCAGATAGCCCTGAACTACTTGCTCAACAAGCTAGCCAACGCACCAAAGGTTTATTGCAACAAATGTCTGGTTGGTTTGAATCATTGAAGAAAACTGCTGACATTAAAGACAAGCGGAGCAAGCAATTTTAATAAAAAGACGCTCTTAAATATTTTCAGCCGGATCAATAAAATGATCCGGTTTTTTATTTATTAAAATTGACCAAAGCGTGCGTTGTAAAAATGTTTAACCAAACAGCTTATCAACCCGCCTGATTAAGCATTAAGCAAATGAGTTAAATTCCATTTATCGAAAAGCCTTCAATCAAACGGTGTTCATTTATTCTTAATTTTGTAAGCATGGCAGAGGTAATAATAAATAAAGTAAGCGAAAGCGCATTGATCACTTTAAACCTGGAGGAATATTATCCAAAAGAAGAAATAATTTTATTCGATATAAAGGATCATCTTTTTATGGGCCTTATTTTAAAGGAGAAAGATTTTAGGGAAGTACTCCAAAACCTTGATCTTGATCTTTATAAAAATAAAACCGTAGCAGTAACATGTAGTGCGGACGCAGTAATACCAATCTGGGCTTACATGCTGGTGGCAGGCTATTTACAACCGGTGGCAAAGGAAATTATGTTTGGTACTGAAGATGAATTGAAAAAGCAATTGTTGATAAATAATATTACTAAAATAAACCTGGATGAATTCGTTGATAAAAGAATAGTTATTAAAGGATGTGGAGAATTACCCGTTGGTGAAGCCGCTTATTTACTCGCAACTAAATTATTGAGACCTGTTGCAAAAAGCATTATGTATGGCGAACCATGCAGCACGGTGCCAATTTTTAAAAGAAAATAGAAAGCAGCATTAGATTTTATAAAAGCCAACCATAATAAATTGTAAACCCACATTGAAAAAAGAATGACTGATGCTGTATTAAAGGGTTTTGCAATTAGTTTACTGCTGATCTTCTCAGTAGGACCAATCGTGTTTACAATCATTAAACAAAGCATCAACAATGGGCGTGCCGGTGGTTTTAGTTTTGTAGCGGGTGTTTGGTTAAGTGATCTTTTAATGGTTTTGTTAAGTAATGTTTTTTCAGAATTGGTTACGCAACTGCTGCACTTTAAAATGACCATCGGTATTACCGGAAGCCTGTTGTTGATAGGAATGGGTATTTATTATCTGTTCTTCAAAATAATTAAAATGCGCAGTGCAGAATTGGATGCCATCAGAATTTCAGCGGGCACACACGCTAAGTTAGCGTTATCAGGATTTTTAATCAATACGCTGAATCCCGCTGTTATTGCATTTTGGTTAACAACAGCCACTACCCTTGCCATATCAAATACTGTAAACGAACGGATCCTTATTTTTTCAACCTGTATTCTTATAAACTTTGCTGCTGATGTTGCAAAAGTAATGCTCGCAGGAAAACTCAGTAAAAAACTCACGCACAAAAACATTGTACTAATCAATAAGATTTCAGGATCCATTTTATTAATATTTGGTTCCGTACTTTTATTGGGAATAATCTATTCCGCTACAAAAATGTAACAAGTGGTTTGTTTAATTTACCTTTCAAGTCTATATTACCCATCATGACCCGTATAATTATATTTCTATTATTACTGATAGCAAATCAAACATTTGCCCAATCATCCGATGTAATTTTATTGAAACGACACAAGAAGACAGTCAAAAGATATTTTTCAGGAACAGATATTGATCTTACCACAAATACGGGTGTTTATCTAAGTGCGCAAATAGTAAAAATAAAGAACGATTCTCTTTTTCTAAGACAATTTGATATCCGGCAGATCCCCACTCAATTGGGGGTATTTATATTGGATACCGTAGCAACTTATTATTATAAATACCACTACAACCAGGTAAAAGCCATCGGCAAAACCGGGAGGCGGTTTAATTTATCCGGTAGTGGAGCCAGTCTGTTAGGCGGAGGTATATTACTCTCCATAGCAAGCGGCATCGTTTTTCTGGTAGACAGAGACAAGTTTAGCCCTGCATTATTGATTGCTTCTGCATCTTTAGCAACCGTTGGATACGTAATGTCTAAAACCGGAGGCAAAGGAATGGTTATCGGAAAAAAATATTCGCTTGTTTATTTGGGTATTTCCGATAATAAAAAATTGTAAGTATATATTGCATACTCAATAACCAGTATTACTATGCAAAAGGCCTGGCGCATCTTCAAAAGGGTTTTTCTCTTCCTTTTAATTTTCCAGTTTATTTATATCTTTTTTTGTAAGTGGATCAATCCTCCGGTTACAATTACCCAATTGGTAAGTTTTGTAAAAGGATATGGCTTAAAAAGAGATTATGTTAGGTATGATCAAATGAGTCCCAATATAAAACTGGCAGTAATGGCCAGCGAAGACCAACTGTTTCCCGAGCATGATGGTTTTGATATGAAAGCGATTGAGAAAGCAATCAAGTACAACGAAAAACATCCCAATAGAACAAGAGGCGCCAGTACCATTAGCCAGCAGGTAGCCAAAAATGTATTTTTATGGCAGGGCGGTGGTTTTTTTAGAAAAGGTCTGGAAGTATATTTTACGTTTATGATTGAGAAGATCTGGAGCAAGCAAAGGATTTTAGAAATGTATTTAAATATAGCAGAAACAGGGAAAGGCATATTTGGCGTGCAGGCCGCATCAAAAGCATATTTTAATAAAGATGCCAAAAATCTTACAGCAAGCGAAGCGGCCAAAATTGCGGCCAGTTTGCCCAATCCAAAAATGTACACCGTAAAGCCTATCAGTAGAAAAGTACAGAATCGTTATGATGATATCATGCGCCAAATGAATAATCTACAGGGCGATGCCGACATTAAAGCCTTGATTAAATAAATCAATCTCCATCTATTGCGAATTTTTTTCGAAATTTGCAGAATGAATTTCAGAAACTTCAAAATGATTGGCTGTGTCATCTACGGACGTGGCTCCTTCAACCAATTAGACGAAATATTACAACCCAACCGTAAAGGTGATGCGCCAATGATTTTTTTGGTGGATCATTTTTTTGCAGGAAAAGAGCTGGCTAAAAGAGTTCCGGCAAAAGGAAAGGATAAAGTGATTTTTGTTGATGTAACCTACGAACCAAAGACCACTTATGTTGATAGTATAGCCAACCAGTTGAAGGAAGAGTTTGGAACGGTGAGCGGTATCATTGGCATTGGTGGCGGATCTGCAATGGATCTGGCAAAAGCTGTTTCCCTGATGATGAACAATCCGGGTAGTAGCGCCGATTACCAGGGATGGGATCTTGTAAAAAAAGCCGGCGTTTATAAAGTGGGAATACCAACATTGAGTGGTACCGGCGCAGAAGTAAGTCGTACTACCGTGTTAACTGGTCCAACAAAAAAGCTAGGTATGAATTCTGATTTCACACCTTTTGATCAGATAGTGCTCGATCCGGAATTAACCGCCAATGCTCCGGCCAATCAACGTTTTTATACCGGCATGGATTGTTATATTCATTGCATTGAAAGTTTGAATGGAACGTATCTAAATGAGTTTAGTAAAAGTTATGGCGATAAAGCATTGCAACTCTGCAGAGACGTGTATGTAAACAAAGATGGTTGGGATGAAGTGAGCGATGATAAATTAATGATGGCATCGTATGCCGGCGGAATGAGCATAGCTTATTCACAGGTAGGGGTAGCCCATGCTGTAAGTTATGGCCTTAGTTATTTATTGGGAACCAAACATGGCATTGGCAACTGTATAGTATTTGATCATCTCGAAGAGTTTTATCCCGAAGGCGTAAAGGAATTTAAATATATGGTTGAAAAAAACCAGATTGATATTCCAAAAAATATTTGTGCTAACTTAAGCGATGAGGAGTTTGATAAAATGATAGATGTTTCAATGGGCATGAAACCTTTATGGGAAAATGCATTGGGCAAAGATTGGGAAAAGCAAATGAACCGGGAACGCCTGCGGAAATTATATGAGCGTTTGTAGTATAAAAATGTAGCCTAATTCATAAACCGGTACATTGTTACCGGTTTTCTTTTGATTGGAATTACCAGATATAGGGAATCATTTTCTTTACATTCTTCTGATAATTTTTATAAACATCGCCATACAGTTTTACCAGCTTTCTTTCTTCGTATATAATACCAATAGCCAGGTAAACCCACATCAAAAACATCAGCATCAAATTTTTAAAATAGGGCTGCCACAAAAAATACCCCATCACAAAAAGCATTGTGCCACTATATAAAGGATGGCGCACGTATCGATTCATACCTGCAATAATCAAGGCATAATTTTTTTCTTCTGTGATGCCAACAAAACTTTTCCAGTCGTAATTTCTGATAGCAATAATCATAATCACAAGTCCGGCCAGCAACAAGCAAAAAGCAATGCTACTGGTAACGAAACCCGTATCAAATAAAATGGCTGAAGGAATAATAAACTGAAAATAAAACAGCAATAAGATACCCATTAATCCAATAATGTTGTAACCAATCCGGTAAGTACGGGGAGATGTAATAGCCAATTTTTCACCGAAAAAAGCCTTTACAGATGTGGCCGCCAGTAAACTGTGTAAATAAAAATAGAGTAACCAGGCCAAAAGCAAAATCACTTCGTTCATAAAAAAATCCTTTGATAGTTTGTCATTAAAGATAACGGTATTAGATAGCCTTTACCAGTTTAATATTTACCAGCAATGTGGAAAAAATATCATCAAATAACAAAACCCTACCTTTGCCACCTACACCACTCAAAAAATACGGCAGGTTGTAAGCCGATGTGGTAAAAAATTTCCCCGCTGATTCAGAAAATGCAACGTCTTTGCCAGCCTTTAAAAAAAATTAAACCATTCAATGGCATTTAAAAATTTAGAATTAATTGAACCGATCCTTAAAGCATTGGCTGATGAAGGATACACTACACCCACGCCTATACAGCAGCAATCCATTCCGCTGGTACTGGAAAGAAGGGATTTATTGGGATGTGCCCAAACGGGAACCGGTAAAACAGCCGCTTTTGCTATTCCTATTTTACAAATTTTACACGAAGAAAAGGAACAGGAACGTGGCCGCAAACAAATAAAAGCATTGATCCTTACCCCAACCCGTGAGTTGGCCATACAGATTGATGAAAGTTTTGCTGCCTATGGAAAATACACCGGCCTTACGCACATGGTAATTTTTGGTGGAGTATCACAGTTTCACCAAACCAACCAATTAAAAAACGGAGTTGATATTTTGGTAGCAACTCCCGGTAGGTTATTGGATTTGATGAGTCAGGGTTTTATTGGCTTACAACATCTAAAAATATTTGTACTGGATGAAGCCGACCGTATGTTGGACATGGGTTTTATACACGATGTAAAAAGAGTGATCATAAAATTACCGGCCAAAAGACAAACATTGTTTTTTTCTGCAACGATGCCGCCGGAAATTCAAACCCTTGCAAACGTTTTATTAACCAATCCTTCAAAAGTAGCGGTAACACCAGTTTCATCTACCGTAGATGCTATTGAACAAAGCTTATTTTTTGTAGATAAAAACAACAAGCCAGGATTGCTTTTATACCTGTTAAAAAATGAAAAAATTGTAACGGCACTGGTCTTTACAAGAACTAAACATGGTGCAGATAAAGTGGTAAAAATTTTACACAAAGAAAATATTACAGCAGCGGCCATTCACGGTAACAAATCGCAAAATGCCCGCCAGCATGCGCTAAGCAGTTTTAAGAATGGCAGCCTAAGAGTGCTGGTAGCAACCGATATTGCTGCAAGGGGTATTGATATTGATGAATTGACCCACGTAATAAATTTTGAACTACCGAATGTTCCGGAAACCTACGTTCACCGCATTGGCCGTACCGGAAGAGCTGGTAACACAGGTATAGCATTGTCTTTTTGCGACCACGAAGAAAGAACAGAATTGAAAGATATTCAAAAACTGATTGGGAAAAATATTCCTATTGTAGATAGTCACCCTTATCCATTGAGTGCAGCATCATTTACACCTCAGATATCCGGGCCAAAAGCGCCGGGATTCAAACAACAACAACAAAATAAATTCCATTCTTCCGATAGAGGTGGTAGGAGAGGATACGGAACACAACGCACAGGAAATAAATAACAGTTTGAATCAACCACAGAAAGCGGAAATTGAGGGAAATAAAATAACACCCTTCTATTTTTGTCGCTTTTTGTGGCTGTTTTATATTAATCTTACCGAAAAGATATTATCAGACATCAGGCAACCCGATACCGCAGAAATACCCACCAGCCACATATTTTAATTCAATAATTGTTTATACTTTACCGGTCTAAAATATTTAAAATATGAAACATTCCTTTTTGAAACTTGCCAGTGTATTTTTTATTGCACTAATTACAGTGCTTTCATCCTGTACCAATGCGCCAGAAAAAACGGAAACAGCCGCTGCTGCTTCAACATTTAGTCTTGATTCTGCAAAGGCATCTATTGCAGCAAGTAATAAACAGTATGGTGAATGCTTTGCGAAAGGTGATTCTGTAAAATTTGTAAACAGCTATACCAGTGATGCCTGTATTTATGTAACCAATGCGCCTAAAATGTGCGGACCACAGGCGATCTCCGCATTTTTTAATGGTGCTTATTCGATGGGGATTCGCAGTTTAAAATTAACAACTGAAGAACTAAGCGGATCAAAAGAAGCGGTTGTAGAAACAGGTACTTATGAGCTCTTTGTAGACAAAGGTGTGTCGATTGATAAAGGTAAATTTATAGTGATCTGGAAAGAAGAAAATGGGCAATGGAAAATGCACCGCGATATTTGGAATACCGATTCGCCAGCACCGCCGGCTAAAAAGTAAGATTTTTCTAATGGAGATAACCGAAGTATTTAACTTCGGTTTTTTTATGACCTTACGTGAATAAAAGCCAGGCTGAAGTTTACATTACTTAACAAATCTCATTATGCAAACCCGTAAATATTTTAATTATTTATTGAACCCGTTGGAATTACTGCGTACCAAAAAAATATTGCGTGTAAATCCTACGGTGGTTGCTCCAAGAAAGGAGCCGGAATCAACAAAGCTATTTGTATTCGATTATGATCAGCAGCAAATTGAAGTAAAGGAATTAACTGATATTTCAGCGAGCTTCGATTATATTGAAACACCTAGTACCACCTGGCTAAACGTAGATGGTTTGCGCAAAACAGATGTGGAGAAAATTTGTGAGGAATATGGAATACACTACCTGATTACCGAGGATATTTTAAGTATGGGCCACCGCCCTAAAATGGACGAAATAAACGGCTTGCTTTTTTGCCTGCTCAATATGATGTATTTTAATGAAAGGGATTCTAGTGTAGAAGTAGAGCAAATTAGCATCGTGCTGGGTAAAAATTTTGTAATCAGTTTTCAGGAAGATGAAACAAGGGATGTCTTTAATGTTTTACGGGAAAAACTAAAAATCACCGGAAGTAAAGTTCGTCAAAATGGAGCCGATTTTTTGTTCTATTCACTGATAGATATGATTGTAGATAATTACTATTTAGTGATGGAAAAACTGGGAGAAAAAATAGAAATACTGGAAGAAGACATTGTACGCAACTCGAATAAAAGGACACTCGCTAAAATAAATTTGTTGCGCAAAGAAATGATTGTTCTAAAACGCAATATTGGTCCTGTGCGTGATATGGTAAATGGAATTTTAAGAAGTGAAAGTGAATTGATTGAGGAAAGAACGGAGAAATATTTTAAAGATGTGTATGATCATATTGTGCAGGCAAATGACCTTGCGGAAAACTATCGGGATATGATGATGAACTTACACGATTTGTACCTCAGTAATGTAAATTTAAAAATGAACGAGGTAATGAAGGTGATGGCAATCGTAACATGTTTATTGGCACCAGCCACCGTTATTGGCGGAGTATTCGGAATGAACTTTGAATCAATTCCTTTGCTGCATAACAAATGGGGTTTCTTTATTTCAGTAGGTTTGATGTTGTTTATACCGCTGGCAATGCTTAGAATGTTTAAAAAACAGGGCTGGTTTTAATCAGCTAATTGAATGAACGGCATCAATCGCTTTTCGTAATCGCTCTTCATAGTTACCACTGATGTTTACCCAGGGAATCGGCTGATTTATCAGGATGTCTTTATAATGATGATATAGTTTTTCCCTTGTCACGAGATCGGGATATTCTCTCAGCTCATCTTTTACCCAGGGCAAATCAATATCACACAATAAATAGAGATCGTATTTTCTTTCTACAATTTGATTCAGTATCCAGTGATGACATTGGTCAAAAACAAATTCACACCAAACCTTCATAACATACATATCGGTATCAATAAAAATTAGTCGTAAATTTTTATCTTCAATTAAAGCCGGAGCATTAACATCGGGTTGTAATAACTTAATCGCTTCTTCCTCCAATTTTAATTGACCTTTTGCGATATCCAGCAAATGATCAAATGAATATTCGGTGCCATTGGTTAATAAATATTCCCGGGCATATTCTTTAACCCAGCTCGTTTTAAAATGCGCTGCCAACTGACTACAAAGTGTACTTTTGCCAGTGCTTTCAGGACCTAAAACAACCACTTTTTTTATCATGCTTTTTGGTTCGTTTTCCAGGATGGTTTTGTTTTTAAAATCTTCGTATAAATGGCGCAATCTTCCTGGTGAGCGCCTGGTAAATACCCGGTACTCAATAAAAATTCATTTACTATTTCGCCGCCCGTAAACCGAAATGTTTTTTTAAACAGGGTTGTCCATTCTTCACGGGTTTTAGGGTGATGTTGATCAAGCCAGTTTTTAAAAGAGCCAAATTCTTTTTGTATTACCAGGATGGTTTTTGCATTCTCTATGGCTGCATTTACTTTTAACCGATTTCGGATAATGCCAGCATCGCTTAACAAACGCACTACATCTTTCTCTGCATAAGCGGCCACTTTTTTAATCTCAAAATTGTGGTAGGCTTTTCTAAAATGCTCCTGTTTTTTTAAGATAGTAGTCCAGCTAAGTCCGGCCTGGTTTATTTCTAAAACCAGGCGGCAAAACAATTCATTGTCATTGTGAATCGGAAAGCCATAATGCTGATCATGATATGTTTTATGCAAATCATAAACAGTCGGTTTCAGTTGGTTAATCGCCTCACAGTAAGTCATTGTCTGAAGTGTTTTTTACTATCAAAAAGTTATTGTCTTTTCTTTTAATCCATTCCATTAAACCAAAAAAAGCCATTATTAGCAGTACCACATAATACACGCTCGTAAACACATACTGCTTTACAAAGTATAAAGGAATGGAGGCTAGATTGGTAGCCATCCACCAATACCAGCTTTCAATCTTTTTCCGGGTCATCAGCCACATTCCGGTATAGGCAGAAGCACTTGCAAAAGCATCCGCCCAGGGGATAGCTTCGGGTGCAAAATCTTTTTTTAAGTACGTCAGTGCAAAAAATATGGCAATATAAAACGCCGCAAAAAAACCAAGCTGCCGCAACCATTCTGATTTGCTGGAAGAAGTTATTTGCAGGACAGCATGTTTATCCCGGTCTTTTTTGGCCCACAACGTCCATCCATAAATACTCATCACCGTGTAATAAAAATTTACACTAGCCTCGCCCAGCAAACCACCCTTAAAACTCAAGTAAATATAAAAAATGGTGTTGATTAACCCGGTTGGATATACCCAGATATTTTCTTTTTTAGAGAACCAAACGCTGGCAATGCCTGCGAATACGGCTACATATTCGAGCGCTCCGGTGGCTTTAATGCCTGCAATAAATTGCTGAGTAATTTCCTGAATGGTCAAACGGTTAATTTATAGATTGGGATTACGATATTTTTTGAAGGGCCGAAGATAAACGTTTCCTTTTGATGTCTTAAAACGGGTGGCAATTTGTTGAAAGTGCCCGGCCTTATCAAATTGCCATACCAAAAAGTGTAAATGCGGAAACAAGGTATAGCCTGTTTTTCCACTCAGACCAATTAACTGGCCCTGCAAAACGGTGTCGCCTAAATTTACCAATGCGCCATTTCGTTGCAAGTGCCAATACCCGGCCCTTGAGCCATCCACATGTTGAATAACGATTAAATTGCCATCGGGTCTATATTTCTTATTCAATCCTCCCTTGTTTCCATCTTCCTTTACTCTCACTACAACCCCATTCCTGGCAGCTAAAATTTCGGTACCTCTTTTCATTTTAAAATCGAGTGCGATTCGGTTTTTATGAGTATAGTGGCTAAAGTAACCCTGTACCAGTTTGTGAGAAGCATCAATGGCAAAAGGTAAATGATAAACAAAGCTGGTATCTTCTTTAATTGTACCATTTTGTAATTGTCGGGTATAATTCCTGATGGGATCTTTGCTGACACTGCAACCAGTAAAAATCAGCAACAGCGATAAAAAGAACAACAGATTATTGACCAGTTTGTAATTCATGTTATTTTTAAAAAATGATACTAAATGTCTTAATATTTGGTCGATGGATAGTCAATGTTTTTCTATTCAACCTTAACACCAGTAGCAATTTATGAACCCGTTTGTCTTCATTGGTTTTTTTTAAGTAGCATGAGTTTACAATGCATCAAAAGAGAACTGTATATTTATAGAAACGAACGAAATATTGTAAAATGAAAACGTTGAAAAAATTCAGCCTGGTACTAATGATCGTGTTATATATAAGTGCTGGCATCAATCATTTTATACACCCCGAATCGTACTATCCGATTATACCCCCCTATTTTCCATTTCCCGCTTTTATAAATATTGCCAGCGGATTACTTGAAATAATATTGGGTATCGGATTAATGTTTTCCAATACCAGAAAGATTGCTGCATCAGGTATTATTATTTTATTAATCTTATTTATACCAGCACATATCTACATGATTCAAAAAGGCGGATGCATGAGCGAAACAATGTGTCTACCAGTATGGGCTGCCTGGGTAAGATTATTCCCCCTGCAGTTTATGCTCATGTGGTGGGTCTGGTGGCATAGAAAATAAAAATGTTTGCATAAAAAAGGCATCTAACTTATTTTAGTACAGATGCCTTTTTATAATTTTATGAAACGATGATCTATTCAGCTTCTGCCACAACCTCCTTCACCTCGGGTATCATTCTTTTCATCATCCCTTCTATACCTGCTTTCAATGTAATCATAGATGAAGGACAACCACTACAGCTTCCCTGCAACATCAGGTTTACCCTGCCATCTTCATAGCTTTTAAACTGGATAGCACCGCCGTCCATTTCTACCGCTGGCTTTACATAATTTTCCAGTAATTCCTTAATGCGTTTTACCACGTCGTCATCGTCTGCACTTACTTCGTTGCTGCTTTCCTGCTTCATAGAAGCGATGGCTTCTTCATTTACCACCACTTTTCCTTCTTCCAGGTATTCTTTCAAAAACAATTTGATGGTAGGAATAACATCCTGCCAATCGTTGGTGTCGTTGGTTTTTGTAAGTGTAATAAAATTACTGGCTATAAAAACCGATCTGATAAAAGGAAAAGTAAATAACTCCTGTGCCAACGGAGAAGGACCTGCGCTTGTCTCATCCTGAAAGTCGACACTTTTGCCAGGATACAATAATTTATTGGCTACAAACTTCATTGTTTCCGGGTTAGGTGTCATCTCCGTATAAATACTAATCACCGGATTGCCTGTCTTAATCATAAAATTACATTTAAAAATTTCGATACAAAGGTAACAAGTATGTCACAACAAAGGAAAGCCCCCGCTTTTTCAAAAGACGATAGCTCCAAATATTTCCTATTTCGAAAACAGGAATAAAGATTCAAGGGCCATCAAACAAACAGATGGTTTTATAGTTGCATACTACAATCCCATCTATTACTATTCGCCGGAAGATTACGGAAAACAGCGTCTTTTAAAGGTTTAAATGAAGCATTAAGTGGATAATTAAAATAAAAAGCCGGCGAATTTGTTTCGCCGGCTTTTCAACATTTAAAAGTATTCGTTATTCTAAAATTCTCAATTTCGCATAATTGAGCATGATTTTTTTTTCTCCATTCAATTCAAACTCAACCGTAGCAATCGGGTTGTGTGCTGCACCTTCCATTTTCATTACTTCACCAAAACCAAATTTTAAATGTTCTACTTTTTGACCAGCTTGCAAATTACTGGTATCACTTGCTACAAAATTTTCTGTAGGTGTATGCTCCTTTGTTTGCGGCCTTGTTGGTACTAAATAAGCTGGTCGGCTATTTTTTTCTTCCTTCTTTGCTGGCGGTGGCGAAGACGATTTGTAACTGCTTCCACCAGCACCGTTTTTGTCGAATGAACTGCCACCCCAATTGTTGCTATGCCCGCCCTGGTTGCGAATACCGCCACCGGCAAAGCTTTTGTCAATTTGTTCGGCAGGCATTTCTTCAATAAAGCGGCTGGGTTCATTTTGCTGTAACTGACCGAAGCGATAGCGTGCATTGGCATAGGTGAGCCAAAGTTTTTTCTTAGCCCTGGTAATAGCGACATAAAATAATCTGCGTTCTTCTTCCAGTTCCTCCCTGGTATTGATACTCATTCCACTGGGAAAAAGGGTTTCTTCCAGACCGCCCACAAAAACACAGCTAAACTCCAAACCCTTGGCCGCATGGATGGTCATCAGTTTTACACTGTCGGCATCTTCTTTATCATTGTCGGTATCCGTTAATAAGGTAATTTGCTGCAGGTAACTGCCCAGGCTTTTATCACCCACTTCGCCATCTTCTTCGTTCATCGGTGTTTCAATAAACTCTTTTATTGAGTTTAGTAATTCCTGTACGTTTTCATACTTTGCAAGCCCTTCAGTGGTTTTATCATTAAAAAGCTCTTTCACAATTAGGGTGCTCTTGCCAACTATGATGGCCAGATCGTAAGCATTCTTTTTTGTAAGCTCACTTTGAAACATCCGGATCATCATTACAAAATCGTTGATGGCATCCAGCGTTCCTGCTTTATATCCATATTGCCGGGCATTTTCCAACACCTGCCATAAGGTGATGTTGTTGGTGTTGGCTGCAAGCACTGCCCGATCCATACTCGTTTTGCCAATGCCACGGGTGGGGTAATTGATGATGCGCTTTAATGCTTCTTCATCATTTGGGTTTACCACAATTCTTAAATACGCTACATAATCCTTAATCTCTTTGCGCTGGTAAAAAGAAAGACCCCCATAAATCCGGTAGGCAATATTCATCCGGCGTAGGCTCTCTTCATAACTCCGGCTCTGGGCATTGGTACGATACAAGATAGCAAACTCGTTGTTGAAAAAATGATTGCGCAGTTTTTCTTCCTGTATCGTATCTGCCACAAATTTTCCTTCCTCATTATCGGTGGCCGTGCGAACCAGTTTTATTTTATCACCTTCGCTCTTATCGGTCCAAAGTTTTTTAGGTAACTGATTTTTATTGTTGCCAATAATTACATTGGCTACGTCCAATATACTTCTGGTGCTGCGGTAGTTTTGTTCCAGCTTTACCACTTTTACATCATCGTAGTCTTTTTCAAATTGTAGGATGTTTTCAATGGTTGCGCCCCGGAAACTATAAATGCTTTGAGCATCATCTCCTACCACACAAATGTTTTCATGCATGGCACCAAGCAATTTGATGATTTCATACTGGGAAGTATTGGTATCCTGGTACTCATCGATCATGATGTATTTAAACTTACGCTGGTATTTACTTAAAGCATCCGGGTGATTTTTTAGCAATACATACATTTTAAATAACAGGTCATCAAAATCCATGGCCCCGTTTTTAAAACAACGTTTGTCATAAGCATCATATATTTTACCAATCATTGGCCGGTTGGCCCGGGCATCTTCCTGTTGAAGGGCCCAGTCATTTATATACGCAGCAGGTCCAATCAAACTATTTTTGGCAGATGAAATTCTATTTAAAACTGCGTTTGGTTTATAATGCTTATCATCCAGTTCCATTTCCTTAATCACCGTTCTGATCACACTTTTAGCATCATCGGTATCATAAATGGTGAAGTTGTTTGGGTATCCTATTTTGCCAGCTTCTCCCCTTAAAATTCTTGCAAACACACTGTGGAAAGTACCGATGTATAAATTTCGTGCCTCGGAGTTACCCAGTGTACGTTCAATTCTTTCCTTCATTTCTTTGGCTGCTTTGTTGGTAAAAGTAAGCGCCAGAATATTGAATGCATCTACATGGTGATGGCCCATAAGGTGTGCAATGCGTGTAGTTAATACCTTCGTTTTACCACTGCCTGCACCAGCAATGATCATGATTGGTCCATCTTTATGGGTAACAGCCTCCCGCTGTGGTTCATTCAACTCGTCTAAATATTTTGCCATTCGGCGAAGGTACGAATAGAGCGATTCTGGTTTGGCCGCTGTGGGGAAATAAATCAATTAGTGAAATAATGATGGAAGTTGGCAAAATTGGAATTACATCATTTGTAGATCAATAGGATAACGGCAATTAAAATTGACACAGTAAATTTTTGTAATGGATGGGATCTAGAAAAAAAACTTTCAATCGATATTAAGGATGAAGTAGATCAATTCACATCCCGGAGTTCGTTCTTCAATTGAGGCTGGAAAAATTTATTCGGGTGATTTTTTAATGACTGTTGGAATTAACCCGGATGTGAATGGAAGAAGAACGAGCGTATTGTTAGACATAAACGAGGTAAGAAAATAAATACACAACGCCGGTCGAAGACCGGCGTTACGCTTAAAAAATAATTTATAAAGTGTGTAGTAAAATTATGCGTTGGCAAATTTTACCACATTTTCTATTGTATGTGGTAAAAATAAATACCAGCAAAGTCCCAACAAATAACAGTTGTTATTAACTGTTTGAGCATTTGAGGTGGTATTAATTTGAGAAGCGTTTTGTTGTGCGGGTAAACTGCAATTCGCAAGCTGATTATTTAGATTTCCTTCAAAAATCACCAGCTCAGGAGACTGGTCGTTTTGTAAGTGGTATTGATATTTTTTGGCATCTATCACCAATGAACCTTCCTTTGGATGAAATTTATCATGAACCAAATTGCCAATCTCCATACCATATTCATTTTTAAAAAAGGTCTTGCCGCTTAATGATCCGGCGCTTTCCAAAAAGAATAAACGGTGATGGCCACCGCAGCTAATCCTTGCTGACTGGTGTTTTGGATTGTACTTAATAATGACTTTGCAATCATTGTGATCGATTAACCGGTATTCGAGCAAAGAAGATCGTTCGTTGCTAATTATTTCCCAATTCATAAGTTAATCTTTTAGTTTGCAAAGGTTAGGTTTTACTAATGAAAAGCATCGTTTTTATTGGCAGGTAACAATTATTTAACATTGGAAATTTGATGAATTTAGAGAAAAGCGAATACAAATTTTTATAAAGGAATACATCAGAAATTTTGTTATTACATGCAAAGGCATTTGTTTAAGAACATTGTAGGCTTTTTATTCAGATGTTTTACATAAAATATTACATTATCGCACCTGATTCGGATAAACTAACAAAAATTTTCATTATTGTAAGATATGATCCTGTGATTTTTACAAAACGGAGATTGCTAAGAAATGCGGATTGCCTCCGGTAATGCATGCTGTTATAGATAAAGAATCTCAAAAGAAATAATTAAAAATATAAGCGATAGCGGCAAATAGAGTTTTTATCGGTTACAGGTGGGTGATCCGGCGCAGCGAACTGCATCCGGTGGAAAACAACCTTGCAACGCTTAACAACTAAAGTTAAGCGTAACACCTCAAAAAGAAATTGTTTGCTTTATCAGGTAATTACAGTTGCTCTGCTTCATATTCACTTCAATTTTCATTCGGTTTACATATATTGCGCCCTCTTAAATACCAGGCTCTATTTTGATATTTTCACCCGGTTTTATAATTTGTGAAAAAAGGACGAACCGATTCAAACCGTGAGGTTATGGTTTCCATTTACGGAAACTAAAACTTGCCCCAAAAGGGACGTACCGGAAATTGAGAAGAAATCAAGAAAATACTGAAAAGGACATTTGTTTAATAAAACATGGTTAAATAGCAAATAAGACTTAACAGAATGCGTCAAAAGGTACCACTTTGTGGTATTGTTTGAATGAAAAAAGTGTTGTCTATTTGTATAGTTCAGATGGTGCGATAAAATCGCTATTAACCCAAGAATAAAATACTTTAAGCCCGTTTTCATCCGACCAATCTGTGGGGATATAAAACATATAGATTCTATTTCATCATTTGCGCTCGAATTTGCCCTGTTCCGAATTTTTGGAATGGGGTTTTTCGAATAAAAAAAGGTTGGCTAAATATTTTACTAAAAAATACTAAATTAATTAGTGTTAATAAAAGAATGCTATTATCTTTGATCCGCAGTTTACATTTACAACGCAAAATCAGATACATCACTTAAAAAAACTACAACGATGAGTAACGCAGAAAAATTGAAGGCGCTCAAATTAACAATGGACAAAATCGATAAAGATTTTGGTAAAGGATCCGTAATGATAATGGGCGACAAACCCCATGTGGAACAGGAGGTTATATCGACTGGCTCGCTTGGATTGGATGTTGCACTTGGAATTGGCGGTTTACCAAAGGGAAGAGTTATTGAAATTTATGGACCTGAAAGTAGTGGTAAAACAACCGTTGCCACACATGTAATAGCAGAATCACAAAAGAAAGGTGGCATGTGTGCTTTTATAGATGCGGAACATGCTTTTGATAGTGCATATGCACAAAAGCTGGGAGTAGATATTGATAACTTGCTTATTTCTCAACCAGATTACGGTGAGCAGGCGCTTGAAATAGCAGATCGTTTAATTTTATCAGGTGCAGTAGATGTGGTAGTGATCGATTCTGTTGCGGCGCTGGTTCCTAAAAGTGAACTGGAAGGTGAAATGGGCGATAGTAAAATGGGCTTACACGCCAGATTGATGAGCCAGGCACTTCGTAAATTAACTGCCACTATTTCTAAAACCAATTGCTGTTGCATATTTATTAACCAGTTGAGAGAAAAAATTGGTGTAATGTTTGGTAACCCCGAAACAACTACTGGTGGTAATGCACTCAAGTTTTATGCTTCCGTTAGATTGGATATTCGCAGGATGGCACAAATTAAGGACGGCGATGAAGTGATTGGTAACCGCATCAAGGTAAAAGTGGTGAAAAATAAAGTTGCTCCACCCTTTCGTCACGCCGAGTTTGATATTGTTTTCGGAGAAGGCATTTCAAAAACAGGCGAAATTATCGACATGGGTGTTGAATTGGGTATTGTTCAAAAAAGCGGTAGTTGGTTTAGTTACGATACCAACAAGCTGGGCCAGGGAAGAGATTCAGTAAAACAATTACTGAGTGATAACCCGGAAATGGCAAAAGAAATTGAAGCAAAGATAAGAGCCAAGATTGCGGAGAATATGGCTTCTTAAAAATATTGGGTTTTATGGATTAGTAAATGCGAGCCATTCCTTTCGGAATGGCTTTTTTACATCCTTATTTTTTACGCAATACAATTGCCGGAAGAAGCTTTATTGTTGCTGCCAACAATAGAATTTGTTTCAGCAAAATGAAACCTAAAATGTAAACCAGCCGGCAATAGCTCCATTAATGCGATGGTTTCCTTTGATGACACTGTATTGATGGAAAAAATCAACTCTTTTACACCCTGATGGTTTATTAGCGTTGGTAGCTGGGAAATATTTCCAACAATATCAGTAGAATTGATTGAATCAGTTCTTCCGATGACATCCAGTTCAATATTATTTTTTTGCAGAATGGATTGAATAATGCTAAACTCCTTTTCATCTGCAATGATAAAACACCTTTCTTTCGCAGCGCTTTTGTTGTTAAATTGTTGAGGCGATTGCAGTTGCTTTTTAATCACAAAAAAAGTCAACTTTATTTTTATTGCCAGCCTGATCAATAAAATATAAAGCCCCGCTTGAAAAATATTGTAGTGTTTTTTTACAAAAATGCTCATTGCGCCATAAAATAATTTTATATAATCCGGGCTATCTTTTTTAGTGCTTTCGCCCTTAAAATGAATGATGGTACTTTCGGCAAAATAATAGTTTCTCCACCCGGCTTTTTGAATGCGGAAACTAAGGTCGATATCTTCTCCATACATAAAAAATTGTTCATCAAAACTGCCGGTTTGCTCAAGTACTGTTCTCCGGATCATCATAAATGCGCCAGATAATACGTCTACTTCCTGATTTTTATGTTGATCCAGATGCCCGAGGTAATAGTGGGCGAATAATCTGGAGTTTGGAAATAGAGCTGTTAGTCCGCTGAGTTTACACACGGATACAACGGGCGAAGGAAAACCCCTTTTGCTTTCCTTTAAATAAGTTCCGCTGCCATCAATCATCCTTATTCCAATTGCGCCGGCATCGTGCATCTCTATAAAAAAAGCAATGCTTTTTTGCAGGCAATCTTCCGGTAAAATAGTGTCGGGATTTAAAAATAAGATGAATTCACCCGTAGCTTGCTCTAGCACCAGGTTATTCGCCTTACTAAAACCTCCGTTTTCTGTATTCCAAATAAAATGAACCCGGCTGAATTGTCCTTTAAAAAAATCCTTGCTGCCATCTGTCGACTTGTTGTCTATTACAAATATTTCCGACTCAATATTTTCGCATGCTTTTATTACAGAGCAAAGACATTGTTCTAAAAAGTATTTTACGTTATAGTTTATTATGATAACAGAAAGTTTCAAACAGAATTGGTTTGGAGAGCGAAATAAGATTTTTTATAGCACTATTCAAAATTGTTTTCTCTTTTCAAAAATTTATACTTGGTGGTTTAGTGTCGCTGCTGGTTGCAGATTGCCTTTAGAAGATCGCTATCTGCTCTTTACCAAAACGTTGATGAAGTTGAATTTAAACAGTATCCTCTGTAACTTTAATAAAATATTTTTTGATGTTACAAAGTAAATTAGGTTCGCAGGGATTGACAGCTTCGCAACTGGGACTCGGTTGTATGGGAATGAGTGAGTTTTACGGAACAACCAATGATGCGGAATCGATTAAAACTTTGCACCGTGCTTTTGAATTGGGCATCAACTTTTGGGATACTGCAGATGCCTACGGACCTTATTTGAACGAAGCGTTGGTAGGAAAACCTTTAAGCGGTATCAGGAATGAAATAACATTGGCTACATAGTTTGGAATATTGCATGATCCGGAAATACGTCAACTAAGGGGCCTGAGCGGTAAGCCGGCATATGTGCAATCTGCCTGCGAAGCAAGTTTAAAAAGATTGAATACAGAAGTAATCAACCTTTATTATTTACATTGGGTAGATGCTGAAACGCCGATTGAGGAGACTGTGGCTGCAATGGCATCTCTTGTAAACCAGGGAAAAACAAAAGGAATTGGTTTGTCAGAAGTTTCTGCCGCCACACTTCGAAAGGCGCACTCCGTGCATCCAATTACTGCCGTACAAAGCGAATATTCTTTGTGGACAAGAGATCCCGAGCAAGAAGTATTGGCCGCCTGCAAAGAACTGGGAATTGCATTGGTGGCTTATAGTCCGCTGGGCCGTGGATTTTTGACCGGCCAATTTAAAACCTTTGATGATTTGGAGCCAGATGATTACCGTCGTTTTTCGCCCAGGTTTCAAGGCGAAAATTTTGGAAAAAATCTTGCCTTGGTTAAAAAAATAGACGAGTTGGCGGTTCAAAAAGGATGTACTTCTTCGCAACTTGCCTTAGCCTGGGTAATGGCGCAAGGCGATTTTATTTTTCCCATTCCAGGAACAAAACGAATTAGATACCTGGAGGAAAATGCCGCTGCCATTGATATTCATTTTACAAAAGAAGAACCAACGCAGATTGACACTTTTTTTCCGAAAGATGCAGCGGCGGGTTTAAGATATCCTGAACAAATGATGGGAAGTGTCAACAGGTGATGTGTTACAAATCATCTTTGCAGGGGTAAACCATAGTTATTGTTTGTCCGGCTGATTAATTAAACCAAGATAAGGCAAAGTGTGAACTTAAATTAAATAACGAATAATTCTTCTCAACGAAATGCTTTGGCATAATTACCGGCCCATCCCTTCTTATCTTTGCCAAATGATAAAAAACACGTTGTTAAAAGCAACAGAGGCCGGAGCAAAGGAATTGCACCGTTTTTTTAATGGCGAGTTTAAGATTACCAATAAAAAAGGGAGCAATAACCCAGTTACGGAAGGTGACCATGCATCTGAGAAGGCAATTTTTGAAGTCATTCAAAATGATTTTCCCGGCCACTTTATACTAAGCGAAGAAACTGGCGAAATTATAATGGACAGTGAATATAAATGGATCATTGACCCTATTGATGGTACCGTAAATTTTGCCAATGGAATTCCTATCTGTTGTGTAAGCATTGGTCTGGAGCACAATGGAAAGGTCATTATGGGGGCGGTGTACAATCCAATGATGAACGAATTTTTCTTTGCTGAAAAGGGCAAAGGTGCCAGCTTGAACAATAAAAAAATCACGGTGGGCCACCAGGATGAAGTGATAAAAAGCTGCCTCGCAACAGGCTTTCCCTACACCTACCCGGATACGCCAAACGGACCTCTCGTAGTTTTTGAATGGTTAATCAGGAATGGCGTAGCAGTTAGGCGACTTGGAAGTGCGGCCCTTGACCTTTGTTGGGTGGCAGCCGGAAGGTTTGATGGATTTTATGAACATCAGTTAAATGCATGGGATAGTGCTGCGGGCTATTTAATGGTGGAAGAGGCCGGGGGTAAAGTAACTGATTTTGCGGGAAATGATTATTCGGTTTATCAGCCTCAACTGCTGGCTACAAACGGAAAAATTCATGATGAAATGCTGGCGATCATCAACCATCAAAAGCAAGCGTAAAATGTCGGATTCGTTTATGCAGATCTGCGGATTAATAAAGAGTGCAAAGGATTCGAAAACAATAAACAAAAAGTAAAAAACAATAAAACAAATGAGTGAAGAGCGTACAGAAATATCATCCCTTGGTGAATTTGGTCTGATTGATCATTTAACACAAAACAATGAAACCAAATTAGCATCCACCATTTTAAGCGTAGGCGATGATGCAGCAGTGATTGATCATTTTGGCAAACAAACAGTTATTACAACCGATATGCTGGTGGAGGGCATTCATTTCGACCTCATGTACACACCGCTCAAGCACCTCGGTTATAAAAGTGTGATTGTAAACCTCAGTGACATTTATGCAATGAATGCCACCCCTACTCATATCACTTTGAGTATTGCTTTCAGCAACCGCTTTAGCCTGGAGGCAATGGACGAGTTTTACGAAGGTGTGTATGCCGCCTGTGAAAAATATGACGTTGACCTGGTGGGTGGCGACACCACCTCTTCTCAGAAAGGATTTGTAATTTCAATAACAGCCATTGGTGAAGTAGCTCCGGATAAATATGTAAAAAGAAGTACTGCCCAAAAAGGCGATTTACTTTGTGTAAGCGGATTTGTAGGTGCTGCATTTTTAGGGCTCACGATTTTAGAAAGAGAAAAGAGAATTTTTGCTGAAACCGGCTCCCAGCCCGACCTGGAAGACCAGGCTTACATTGTAGGTAAATTATTAAAACCCGAAGCCAGAAAGGATATCATTGAATTTTTTGCAGCCAATGAGATCACGCCCACTTCCATGATAGATGTAAGTGACGGTTTGAGTAGCGAAAGCCTACATATCTGTAAGCAAAGCAATCTTGGTTGTGTTATTTATGAAGAGAAAATCCCGATTCATGAAGAAGCCCGCCAATTTGCATATAAGCTGGAGCTTGACCCAACAGCCTGTGCTTTAAGTGGTGGAGAAGACTACGAATTATTGTTTACGCTGGCACAAACCGACTATGATAAAATTGTATTGAATGAGCAAATCAGTGTGATCGGTTATATGACAGAGGCGGAAGATGGAACGCATATTTTAACCCGGGGTGGCAACAAACATAAGCTGGTAGCACAGGGTTGGAATCATTTGGAAAACTAATTATTAGGGATCGCTAAAAACCTGTCCTTTTGTTTTACCTCACCATTAATTTCTCTTCCCCGGAAGAATTGGTGTCTTATACAAAGGAAATGAGAGGGAAGGTTTTTAGAGATCCACTGTAATAGTGTGTTATGCTTTCATCAGCTTATTACAGCCTCAACGCAATTGAGTAATTAACCTCAAATCAACCCTATGTATCGCTCCATTTTTTTTCTCTCAGCAATATTGATAGTTGGTAGCTGTACACCCATGGTTTTTAATTCACCTAAACCAACGGTGCGTAAAAATTTAAAACAATACGGTAAGAAACTAAATCTTAAAACGATTCTTGAAGAAACAGATTCAACCTTGATTCTAAAAGTACGAGATGTTAAATTACAACCGATAGACTTTATTTATCAATACGATAAACTGAATAGATGGTATTCAACAACAGTTGAGGCAACTTGTGATAGCTGTTTTAAAAAACAGATCACCTGGGATTTGAACACGAAAAAAATGGAGTGGACCAAGGTCAACTCCACTCAATATGTTTCAAAGTCTTCGCAAAAATTAATTTTAGAAACCAATCCGGAGAAGCCTTTTTCATACACGATCCGGAGAAGCAACTTAAATAGAATTCAATATAAAAAATTGATGGCTGGTCAACAAGCGGGTGTTAAATAATAAGGTTCACTACAATTTCTTATTTTATCAACAGACCCGCCTTCAGCCCAAAGGTTGCCGAAAAGCCAGGACTGCTTCCAAGTCTTGAATTTGCATAATTGAAGGCAGAACTCTCATCACCATAATAACCCTCACCATTTTTGTTTTTATTATCTGCTCCATACCCCAACCCCCAATAAAGATCCATCAGGAATTTTTCACCAAACACCCATTGTTTGCCAAACTCTATCTGTAGTGCGCCAAAAGTCACCTTTTCTTTATCCACTACATAATTATTGGTGGCGTTTTTATAAATAACACGGTTTTGACTATAATGTCCCAGGTAAAAAACGGGCTTTACATAAGACCCCTGCATGATGTGCGTAAATCTTGTTCGGCCAAACAAAAAATCCGGCCATTTATTAAACTTGTAGCCTGCAGAAGCAAATAGACCTGCCTGTTTTCTTTTTACAGTTTGAAAGGTATTATTATAATAGTCTAATTGTGTGCTTTTGCCAAGACCGATAATACCAAGGGAAACTTCATAACTTTTGCCGACACCTGTGCTTTGTTCATAGCTAAATTGCGAATAGCCAATCAAGGGCGCTAAAAAATCAAATTTGATAGCCCTTCTCAGTTGTCCCGCATAATTTTCAGGATCCTTAATATCATTGACAAAATTTTCTACCCTGCCATTCTCATAAACAATTTTGTTGATGGTATTTTTATCCACCGAATATAAGGGTCCATCCAGATTGTCCGGTACCTTGTACTTAATCTCACTTGTTCCTACTTCTACAACCTTTCCTTTCAGTTGGGTGCCATTTCTTTTAAAAATGATGTCCTGAGAGAATGCAATCGGTCCATAAAAAGCGATGGCAATTAATAAAAATAAATACTTCATACTTTAGGTTTTTTTTTATAAGACAAAACTATCGTAACAACCGTTGCATCGCAAATATTGTATTTAACAAATCCAGCGGAGTGCAACGGCATCGCAGAATAGCGGCCACACATTAACAACTATGGCAATCCAAAATCAAAATAGCAACTTATCTTCACCACCATTATTGTAAATTCCACTATGCAAATGGTCCGTTGTTTTATAGGTTTACTCTGTTGTATCATTCTTTTCTCCTGTGCCGTCAGCAATAAAAATTACCAAGCCAACAAAAAGTTTACTAAACAGGAATTGCAGCAGGATTATACCTTGCTAAGGAATATTTTGGAAAAAAAGCATCCGGCGCTCTATTGGTACACACCACGGGATAGCATGAATTATTATTTTGATAGTCTTTATAATAATATTGCTGACTCCATGACTGAGTTGCAATTTGGCTGGAATGTGTTGGCACCGCTCACCCATAAAATTCATTGTGGCCACACCAGTTTTGGAATGAGTAAAAACTGGAATAAATTCATCAAAAACAAACGCATCCCTTCTTTTCCATTACAGGTAAAAGTATGGGGCGATACCATACTGGTAACAGACAACCTTAACCGAAAAGATTCAATATTTAAAAGAGGAACCCTGCTTACTTCTATCAACGGTGTTCCCAATCATCAGCTCATTCAACAGATGTTTCTTTATTTACCGTTGGATGGGTATGCAGACAATGTAAACTACATCCGCCTCAGCAGCAATTTTCCCTATTATCACCGCAATATATTTGGTATTTATAAGAATTACCGGGTTGGGTATATCGACCCTGTTGGAAATGCAAAGTCTGTCCTGTTACCCATGTACCAGCCAATTGTTGATACCTCCAAAAAGAAACCAAAAATAGTAAAGGTCCAAAAAACGCCCCGGAAAGAAATACGAAGCCAAAAGAGAGAAAGTTCCCGTTCAATTGAAATTGACAGCAGTATGCATTCAGCTACGTTAACATTGAATACATTTTCAAGCGGCGGCGGCAGGCATCTAAAATCTTTTTTAAATAGATCGTTTAAGGTATTGAGTCAACAACAAATAAAAAACCTGATCATTGACCTCAGAAGCAATGGCGGCGGGGATGTGAAAATGTATGTGAAGCTCACCAAATACATACGCAATAGCAAATTTAAAGTGGCGGATAGTTCCTACGCCAGTGCAAAAAGCCTTGCCCCCTATTCCAAATATATCAAACAGGGATTATTTAGCAATATCGCAATGTTTTTTCTTACCCGAAAACGTCAGGATGGCAATTATCATTTTGGGTATTGGGAACGGCACCATTACCATCCCGTAAAAAAGCACCACTTTAACGGCAGCGTATATGTGTTGATAAACGGACTTACTTTTTCTGCATCTACTCTTTTTTGCAATGCCGTGAAGGCCCAGGAAAATGTAAAACTAATCGGCGAAGAAACAGGCGGCGGCTGGCACGGCAATAGCGGTATTATGATACCCGATATTACCCTGCCTGTTACTAAACTAAGGGTAAGACTTCCACTATTTAAAATTGTGCAGTTTAACCATGTACCTAAAGATGGAAGAGGAGTTAGTCCGGATATTTTTATTCCGCCAACAGCAGCCGGCCTGATCAATAATATTGATAGAAAAATGGAAATTGTAAAAGGAATGATCCGCCAGGCAAATGAAACAGCCGATAAATCCGGGGCTAACGCCAACTAAAATAATCCCCATCTTTCCAAAAAGGAAACTTATTTCTTACGTCCTGTAAATGTTCTTTTTCTAAAGTAATGGTAAATATATCTTCGTCATGTGCCATGTGGTACAGCACTTCTCCCAATGGATCTATCACCAAACTATTGCCGCTATGATTGATATTGTTACCATCCCTGCCTACCCGGTTTACGCCAATTACATAGCACTGGTTTTCGATGGCCCTGGCACACAACAAGGTTTTCCAGGCGTGGTTTCTTCGCTCGGGCCAATTGGCTACATAAATTAAGATATCGTATTCAGGCGTAATATCGTTTGCTGGTATTTCAGTGGAAGCGCTTTCTTCAGTTGAACTATCTGTCTGCAAGATCCGGTTTCTAGCCCAAACAGGAAACCTTAGGTCGTAGCAAATCTGCAGGTTTATTTTCCATCCTTTGGCAGAGGCAATCAACCGTTTATTTCCTGCGGCATAATACTTATCCTCATCAGCAAAACCAAATAAATGTCGTTTGTCGTAAGCGCCAAACTGACCGTTGGGCAACATCCAGATGAGCCTGTTATAAAAATTGCCTCCTTCTTCAATGATGATACTGCCGGTTAAAATCACTTTGTTTTTTGCAGCAACTTCTTTCATCCATTGAACCGTTTCACCGTCCATGGTTTCGGCCAGTAATTGGGGTTGCATACTAAAGCCAGTGCTAAACATTTCGGGCAAAACAATGATCTCCGTTTTTTCTTCGAGGCCATTAATTTTTTCCTCCAAAGCCTGCAGGTTGGCAATTTTATTTTCCCAAACAAGGTTCGTTTGTATTGTTGTAATCGTGAGGGGCAACATCGTTTATGATTTGATTACAAAGGTAGAGTAAGTATTGGTTATTAACTTCAATGTAAGCAGCCTGCTCAGCTCCGCCCAAACTGTAGCTTATCCAGCCACTCACTAATACGCCACCACGAATTTCAATTCAAAAATTATTGCACACTCCCCACAAATAGCACTTAATTTTATAGCACCATGCCAATCGCCCAAAAACTTTCAACACTCATCAGCGAAATTGATGCAACCATACAAAACAGGTTTGCAGGTAAAACCTTTTGGATAAAAGCAGAAATAACTGATGTGAAAAAGTATTCGGATAAACGTTGGTGTTTCCTCAAGTTTATTGAGAAAGACGGCCATACCATAACCTCCGAAATGAAGGGTGTTTTTTGGTCCAATACTTACCACCATGTAGAAAATTTTGAACGGGAAACGCAGCAGGTATTTGCCAGCGGACTTGAAATTACCTGTAACGTGAGGGTACGTTTCCACAAACGTTTCGGTTTGGACCTGGAAGTATTGGCCATTGATTTTGCCTATGCCATCGGCCAACTGGAGATTGAAAGAAAGCAAACGCTGGAGCGGCTGATAAAGGAAAATGCAGGTGTAAAACAGATGAGCAATGGTAATTTTTCCACCATCAATAACCGGCTGGAGCTGCCCACTGTTTTTCAAAAAATTGCGCTCATCACAGCACCAAATTCAGATGGACAAAGAGATTTTAAAGAAGTAATTGAAGGCAACCGGTATGGTTATGCTTTTTTGGTGAAAGAATTTTTAACACAGGTACAGGGCGATGCGGCCAGCCGGTTAATGATACAGCAGTTGGAAAAAATTATTGCATCAACCGAGCAATTTGACGTGGTGGTAATCGTAAGAGGCGGCGGATCGGATATTGATTTTAAATCCTTCAATACATTTGAATTGTCTGATTGTGTGGCCTCATTTCCTATTCCGGTTTTAACCGGTATTGGGCACGATAGAAATACCAGCATCGTAGATTTAATGGCCCGGCAGCATAAAACACCTACCGAAGTGGCAACCTTCATCATCGACAACAACATGAGTTTTGAGCAGGATATGCTACAACTAAAAGAACGATTTTATTCCGGTATAAAAAACCTGGTGGAAACGGCTCAAAATAAACTGGCATACAACCGCCGTATCATTAAAAGCAGTAGTCCGAAAACCATTTTGAATAAGGGTTTCGCCATACTGATGCAGCAAGACAAAATCATTACCAACCCGGCCTTGATCAATGTAAACGATGAAGTGCAGGCCGTTTTAAAGAATGAAATTTTACATGCTACCATAACTAAAAAGGAAACAGATGGAAACAAAATTGACTTTTGACAATGCCTTTGCCAACCTTGAAAAACTGGTGGAGCAAATAGAAGATGAGAACATACAACTGGATACCCTTGCTGAAAAAGTGAAGGAAGCGAATGCATTGATAAAATATTGCGAGACAAGGTTACGTGTGATAGCTGCAGATATTGAGCATGAAAAAATTGGTAATGGATAAATGTTGTGGCTGTTTGTAGAGACAAGGCATGCATTGTCTCTACTGACGCCGCCGGTCCCAACAGGGTTATATAATTGAACGGTTTTTAACAGGAAAAAAAGGTTTCAACAAATCCCAATCGTTTCAATAATCCCAATTATTTTACATATAGAAGACAACCCAGTTGGAAAAATATAAAAACAAATACCGTATTGCCAGTGCCCGTGCTCAATGGTGGGATTATGGCGCCAACGCAGCCTATTTTATAACCATTTGTACCAAAAGCCAGCAACATTATTTTGGGAACATTTCAAACAAAAAAATGGTTTTATCACATGCAGGTTTATTAGCCGATGTGTTTTGGCATAAAATAAAACACCACGCCAAAACGTTGAATTAGATGCGTTTCAGGTAACGCCCAATCATTTACATGGTACTTTAATTTTGAATGGGGATGATGATAAAATTGGGCCCAATGTAGAGACAAGGCATGCCTTGCCTCTACAGACGCCGCCACCACCGCCACCCGAAAAAACCATTGAGCAACAGCGATTTCAAAACCAGGGCAGCAATACCGTTTCATCCATTATTGGGTCCTACAAATCAGCCGTTACCAAACATGCCAACAGGTTAAAATTAGATTCCGACTGGCAACACCGTTTTTATGATCATATCATCAGGGACGATGCCGAATTTTCCAAAATTTCCGATTACATAGCAAACAATGTTCAAAATTGGGAACAAGATAAATTTTTCTAAAAACGGTTCATTATGCCAGCCAACCAACGACCATATAACCGCAAATGACACCAACCATAATAAAGCACATGACCGTCAGATTATCGAAATCAACTACTAAAAGGAAAGACTTATTTGGGTTATTGACGGACAAATGAATAGGGATAAAATTATGGGCAAACCCGAATTAAAACACAGGCAGCATTTTCACAAAAATTAGTTTGAACCAGCAACGAAATAAATACAGGTCAGGAGTGCTTCGCCTGATAGCAAACGAAGCCATGGCTCATTAATTCAATACCGTAGCACTACAATTATTGGAGGATGCATTTGGTGGAAAAAAAGATACCACCTGTTGGGGGGATGTGGATAGCCAATTGGTTTTTGGTGAAGCGGTCATCTCAAGTGATTAGTTAATAGACATGTTATCCTGCTGCCGGCACTATTCTGAATTTTCGACGTATTTTTAAATTGTTAGATCAAATGATAGCAACATCTTTTGCCGTCAACGCTGCATAGTTTTGCTATAACTCAAAAAGGTTAAAAAAATTGAATGCAAGCACAACAAATAGAAAGTCGATAATATTTTTTATTTAGATTCATGCAATCTGTATATTGTAACATTAACCCAATAAAAACCTTATTCCGAAAATA
>JBBQKO010000005.1:0-45018 GCA_038327005.1 Chitinophagales bacterium
TTCCAAACCGTTTGTTAATAAGTGGATAACTGATGCAAACAAAACGAATGTACATTTGCATAGCTGTTAATGAAATGATAAAAAAAGTCAGGATTCAGCATCAAATATTTTTAAATAAAAGTTAGTACAGAAATGAAAAAATTGTTGTCGACAAAGTATTCCGCTGGTGCATTCAATACAGCTATGTTATTGTTAAGATTGGGTGCCGGTGTTTTAATGATGAGCCATGGATATGATAAGCTGATACATTTTGGCAGCAGGCATAATACCTTCATGAATTTTTTAGGAATAGGCAGTACTTTATCGCTTAGCCTGGTAATATTTGCAGAATTCTTTTGCTCGCTTTTTATAATAATTGGATTGTTTACAAGACTTTCAACCATCCCATTAGTTATTGCAATGTCGGTGGCATTATTTAAAGCCAACAATGCAGATTTTTTTGGGAATGGAGAAGTGGCTACTTTGTATTTAGTCTGCTTTGCGGTATTACTGTTGCTTGGGCCGGGAAAGATAAGTGTGGATGGCATGACAGGGAAATAATTAACAATGGAAGCTTTTGTGAAACTCAACATAGCTTGAGTTGTAAGCTTTTTTCGAATGTCATTTACCAATCCATTTAAAACTTAAAGTATGATTTGCCGGCTACAATTGATTCGTACTAAAAACAGCAATCTATCTTCAATTTAACACTGTCTGAAATTGTAAATATTATCAATCAACCTTCTTATCATTTATCAATAAAGAATGTACACTACCGAAACGCAAATTAGAATTCATTACGCACTAACCGATCAGATGGGCGTAGTTTATCATGGACATTACGCACAGTTTTATGAGATTGGCAGAGGTGAGGCCATCCGGCAAATTGGTTACACGTATAAAGATATTGAATCAATGGGTATCATCCTGCCGGTAGTAGATATTCACAGCAGGTTCTTACGTCCGGCAAAATATGATGATCTGATTACGGTGAAAACGACCCTAAAAGAATTACCTGTCCACCATAAAATTGTATTTCACTCAGAGATATACAATGAACAAGGCGACCTGTTGAATACCGGCGATGTAACGCTCTATTTTATGGAGGTTAAAGGAATGAAAAGATGTGAAATGCCGGCTGAACTAAAGGCGAAATTGGAGCAATACTTTTAAGGAATACCCTTTTATATTCTGTTATAATCAGCCTTCCAATATTGAATCGCTTGTTTTATTTCGTTTGGTTTTAATTTTTCTTTTACTGCACGATCTACTAAAGTAATAAACTCATCGTTGTGTGCAAAACGCAAAGCGATTATTTGTTTCATAGTCAGCTTGCTATCAAACAGCTTTCCAGTGATGGAAAAGTAGCGTAGGTTTTCTTCTGCCCGAATGGCTCTGTCCTGTGCGCCCAAAGCAAATGACCTTATAAACCAGAAGAATAAGCCACCAATTAAAAACAGCAAAACCAACAGGGCTGCAGTAATTCTTCCGCCGCCATTGTGATACGCACGAAAGCAATTTACGACAGCAACAATAAAACCGATCAACACCAAAGGTGCTGTTAGTCCATGAAACAAAGGAACCAGTTTAGCGTGATTCTTGAAATTTTGTTCTTTCATCTTACTATTTTTTTTGGAAGTTACTTTAAAATATTTAGTACGCTCCACATTTTTTCTCTCACGGTTCCAGCATTTCCGTCAAAATTATTTACAATAAAAGCAAAAGTATATTCAACACCGGTTTTACTTTTTATGTAACCTGTATAGCTTCTTACTCCACTGATGTATCCGTCCTTCATTTTTATACCATTCATTTCTGGTAAGGCATTGTAAAATACATTAAACCACGGACGGCCTTTTGCATATTGCATCACAGTTACCAGCGAATGTGCAGTAATCCTGTTAGCCGGAGACAGACCGCTTCCATCCATTAATTTTGTCGCTGATTTTTCAATTCCACGTTTGCTCCAGAATTCCTTTATAATTGCAATACCTGTATCGGTTGCCCCCACTGTTTTTTTTTCAAATGCAATCGCTTTTAAAAATGCTTCTCCAAATAAATTGACGCTCTTTTTAAGAAACCAAAAATTGATCATATCCAGTGTAGGTGAGAGAATCGAATCAATGATCAGCTTAGGATTTTGAGTTGGCTTATTATCCATAAGATGCCCGGAATTACTCCAGTGAGCTCCTGAAATTTTAATCCCATTTTTATCCAAATAATCATCGACCATTGATAAAAAAGTACCCGGCGGATTGGGCATTGAACCTGAAATTGAAAAGCCTTTCTCTGTAATTGGTACAGTGCCTCTTGCAATGATGTGTTGATTGAATGGAGCGGAAAAAAGGTACCCATTATCGCCCGAAGCCTTAGCACCTGTTTTAACAAAATTTGCAAACATATATTCCGTTTTAATAGAAGAAGGAATTGTTGTTATTATTTCTGTTTCATCATTGATATTTTTACCGGTTTTAAACGTCACCTCATATTGATTTTCCATCCAATTTAATCCCCATGCGCCAGCTCCGTAGTAGTTGCCGATATCTTCCCAGACCCAGCCACGAGGCACTGTCTCAGTCGTAAATGCATCATCATCACAAACAAGGTCGCCATTGATCAATTGAATCTTTTTTTTCTGCAATACACTGAGTATTTTCTTTAAAACTATTGGTGCAGAGGTACCGGGCCATCTATCACTGCCTAGTGTAGGATCGCCTGCTCCTTTAATGTATAGATTACCATTTAATGTACCATCCCTCAACGGTACATCGGTTCCTATAAAAGTTTTATACTGGTATCCCCTTCCAAGCAACTCAAAAGCGCTTACACTGGTAATTACTTTTTGACAACTGGCAGGTGATAATCCAAGCTGTCCGTTCTTGTTAAAAATCACATTGCCGGTTTTGCTTTCTATCACATATAAACTAAGAATGGCATGTTTAAACTGCTCATCTTTTGATAATTTCTGAATGGCATTCTCTAGCCGGGCAGGTAGGTGCTGGCAAATACAATCGTAGCTAAACAAAATCATTGATACGACCATAACGAATATCCTTTGATACATTTTGATTAAATTTGAAGGCTGAAATTAATCAATAATGACAATAACGATTTTAAATTACATCCATAAATGGAATCCATAAACAATAAAGAATCTGCGTTTGAAAAACTATTGGTATTACAAAGCTGAAATTTTTGTAATAAGGGCTGGTACATTGTAAGGAAATATTTTTTTTTAAAAATTAAAAATCATTTAAAAATAAACATGACACAGGCAACCATCATTACCATCGGTGATGAATTATTGATAGGACAAGTAATTGATACCAACAGTGCATGGATGGCGCAACAATTAAATAAGGCGGGCATTCGTGTAGCAAGGCGTGTAGCCGTTGGCGATGTATGGGAGGAAATATGGCGTGTACTGGATGACGAAAGCAAGCACTCAGATATCATTTTAATCACCGGTGGCCTTGGCCCAACTGCGGACGATATTACAAAGCCTCTACTTTGTAAATACTTTAATGCGGCTATGATTGTAGATGCCGGAGCACTTGAAAATGTAACCAATATTTTTACCAATATCCTGAAGCGGCCAATGATTGAACGGAATCTTAAACAGGCTGAAGTACCCGACAACTGCAAAGTGATCTTGAATAAAAGAGGCACAGCGTCAGGTATGTGGTTTGAAAAAGAGGGCAAAATATTTGTGAGTATGCCCGGCGTTCCGTATGAAATGAAGGGTATGATGACGGATGATGTGATACCAGGACTAAGCAAATATTACCAGTTCCCCCATATTGCTCACAGAACCCTACTAACGGCGGGTGTAGGCGAAAGTTTTTTGGCTGATTTGATCAACGATTTTGAAACCGCTCTCCCTTCCACTATTAAACTCGCCTACTTGCCAAATTACGGTATGGTTCGTTTACGCTTATCGGCTTCCGGCTTTGATAAAGATGCGATTGAAAATAAAATTCAATTACACTTTAACAAGCTTCAACTGCTGTTGAGCCTATACCTTGTTACCAATGAAGATGAACCCATGCAACAGGTGGTGGCGAAACTTTTGGTGGCAAAACACAAAACTATTTCTACAGCCGAAAGCTGCACAGGCGGATATATTGCTCATTTATTGACTGAAAAAGCAGGTGCTTCAGCATACTTCAGCGGCAGTGTGGTAAGTTACTCTTACAAGGTTAAGGAGGATTTATTGCAGGTAGATAAAAATATCCTTGAATCAATTGGGGCAGTGAGCGAAGAGGTGGTCATTCAAATGGCAAAGGGTGCATTGAAGAATATACAAACGGATTTCACCATCGCTGTTTCTGGTATCATGGGTCCGGATGGAGGATCGCCCGGTAAGCCGGTAGGAACTGTTTGGGTAGCAGTGGGCAATCCTAATAAAATTGTTACAGAAAAATTTCAGTTTCGGTTCGATCGTCAAAGGAATATCGAACTAACTGCAACCTTTGCGTTGAATATGTTGCGTAAATTTATTTTATCGGATTTATAAGCCAGACAATAAGTGAAACCCTGTTTAGCTTTACATCCGCTGCCGCAATAATCCCGTTATTTTATAATGCCTCCGAACGATGTGAACCGTATTAAAAGGAAATAATTACCTTTAGCACCGATTGTTAGCGAAATGAACTGCAAGCTTAAAAGATTTTGCTATTTATTATTATCAAACTTCAAATTATTATATGTCATTAGTTGATCTGGTAATGCCAAAGCTGGGAGAAAGTATTATGGAAGCCACCATTTTAAAGTGGCATAAAAAACCTGGTGACTCCATTGAAGAGGACGAAACCGTTCTTGATATTGCAACAGATAAAGTGGATAGTGAGGTACCTTCAACAACGCAAGGCGTTATAGAAGAAATTCTGTTTAAAGAAAATGATGTAGTTTCAATCGGTGCAGTGATTGCACGAATTAGAGTAGGTACTGGTTCTGCTGTAACACAGCCTCAGCCTATACCACAGCCTGCAAAGCCTGCCTACGAAGAAGCCCGGATGGTTGAAGACATTCCCTTTCAACCCACCGTATCCGGATTCTCAGCACCGACGGTCGCTGCTAATAATGCCGTTAGATTTTATTCGCCGCTGGTAATTAATATTGCACAGCAGGAAGGAATTAGTATGGTAGAACTTGAAAAAATTCCCGGCACCGGGCAGGATGGCAGGGTAAGCAAAAAAGATATGCTGGCGTATATAGCTTCAAGGTCGTCAGCACCTCAACCTTCAATTGCCATCCCCCATTATCAGCAGCCGCCAGTAGTAGTGAGTCCCGCAGAGATTGAACGTTCGGAAGAAAAGGTGCAGGACACACAGGTAGCACTTGCCAGCAGTTATCCCGGAAATGTAGAAATTATTGAGATGGACCGCATGCGTAAACTGATTGCCAAACACATGGTAGATAGTAAACATACCAGCGCTCACGTAACCAGTTTTGCAGAATGTGATGTTACCAATCTTGTTTTATGGAGAGAGAAAATTAAAAAGGATTTCGAAAAAAGAGAAGGCGAAAAAATAACTTATACACCCCTTTTTGTTGAAGCCATTGTTAAGTGTATTAAAAGATTTCCTATGCTCAGCAGTTCAATTGATGGAGATCGGATTATCATTAAGAAAAACTTAAATATTGGTATGGCAACTGCCCTGCCAAACGGAAATTTGATTGTGCCTGTTATAAAAAATGCAGATCAATTAAACCTTGCTGGTTTAACCAAACAGGTAAACGGATTGGCCAACGCAGCAAGAACAGGTAAATTAAAACCAGATGATACAACTGGCGGAACATTTACATTAACCAATGTGGGCACATTTGGAAGTATCATGGGCACCCCTATTATCAACCAGCCGCAAGTAGCAATTATGGCGGTGGGTGCCATTAAAAAAAGGCCAATGGTAATTGAAACACCACAGGGCGACAGCATTGCTATCCGTCACATGATGTACATTTCATTGAGTTATGATCATCGTATTATTGATGGCGCATTGGGTAGTACATTCTTAAATGCGGTATCAAAAGAATTAGAAAATTTTGATGGCAGCAGAACGATTTAAATAATTATAAGCTGATTGATTTATTTAGGAATGCAGGTTGGTTGCCGATGTATTTTGGCAAATATGAGTGCAGTTGCAAAAAGATTTATGGATTTCACCTATGATTACATCTAATGGATATACTTAACCCATTTTGAATACAGACAAGTATAAACATATTGAAGATCACCAGCTATTGCAGCATTTTTATGCAGATAAAAATAATGAATGGCTTGGTATATTGCTACAGCGCTATACCCTACTGTTACTGGGTGTATGTATGAAGTATCTTAAAAATGAAGAGGAAGCCAAAGATGGTGTTCAGCAGGTTTTTTTAAAGGCCATTACAGAATTGCATAAATATAAAGTTGACTATTTTAAAAGCTGGCTTTACATGATTGCAAAAAATCATTGTTTGATGAAACTGAGGGACAAGGGCAAACACCCGGTAGAAATCAATGAACAACATTTTTTAACACCGGACGAAACGGAAGCGACCATTAAACACCTGGAGAAAGATGCAACGCTGACCAATATGGAAAAGGCACTTCAGTTGCTGAATGAAGAACAACTACAGTGCATTCAATTGTTTTACCTTGAAAAGAAAAGTTACCAGGATATTGCAGGGCAAACAGGTTACCCTCTTTTAAAAGTAAAAAGCCATATTCAAAACGGAAAGAGAAATTTAAAAATAATGTTGGAGCGTTTACAACACAATGAGCAATGATCTGAAAGACATATTATCTAATAGCAATAAGGATATTGATAACCAGCAGTTGATGGATTACCTGAGTAACCAGTTATCAAAGGCAGATAGTCATGCTATGGAGAAAGATATGGTAGATGATGAGTTTATGAATGATGCGGTGGAAGGTTTGCAAAAAATGGAGCATCCTAAAGACATGCAGGCTTTTGTGGAACAATTGAATAACGACCTGCATAAACAGATAGCTAAAAACAAAAACCGTAAAGAAAAGCGGAGTTTAAAAGAACAGCCTTATACTTACGTTACCATCATTATTATTTTAATTTTAGTAGTAATCAGTTTTATTGTACTAAAAAAGCACCTTGATGCAAAGAATGCTCAACCGCCTGCCAACAGCAAGGTAACTGCAATTTCAAATCTTCAATAGGATAGATACCAATAATAATTTTGCTTGTGGTGAAAAGCATTCCACTTGATTGTGGATTGATACAGATCATCCGAATATCCCTGCACTTAATCCAATCTCAGTTCGTTTAAAATTTGAAATACATAAAAAAAGACGCTCCAAAAGTGGAACGTCTTTTTTATTTCCTATAAAAGATAATTACTATTTATTTCCTTGTGCACCCTGACCTTTTTGAGCCTTTTGCATTTCTTCCATTGCTTTCTTTTGATTTTCTTCCTGCTTTTTCATTTGTGCAGCAGCTTCCACAGCAGCCTGGGCACTGCCAATTACATCAACAACTTCCACATCAAACAATAAACATTCGTTGGGCTTAATTTGCCCGCCTGCTCCTTGTGAACCGTAGGCAAGTACAGAAGGGATATACAACCTTGCTTTACCACCTTTTTTCAAAAGCGACAAACCATCTGTCCATCCTTTAATCACGCTACCCGGCATTCCTGGTAAAGCGCCCATATTTACGGGAAATACATCTGTATGTCCAAAAGCTGTATCAATGTTAGAGTCGAAAACTTTACCTTCCACCAGTGTTTTTCCGGTATAAAATACTTTTAAAGTTTTAGTTGTATCAACAGCGTCGCCAGTGCCGGGATTGATGATTTCAACATAAGTTCCCTGCGGAGCTTTTACTGCCTGTATTTTGTTTTTAGCGAGGTAATCAGTGATTAACTTATCATCCTTTTTAATTTGCTCTAAAGCTTTCAAAGAGTCTTTCGTTTTTGCAGCTACCATTTGAATCTGGTAGGCACTGTCAGCAGCTTCCTTTGTGGTAAATACATTGATGATCTTATAATGAGCAACGATAAAAGCACCTTTTTTCATGAAAGGAGGTGTATTGCCACTCTTCATCAAACTGTCGGTCATCTGCTTAACAATGATGCTATCACCTTTTCTTGCTTCGCTGAATATTTTATAATAAACGGGTGGAATTCCAACTGAATCCATCGTTACAATCTGGTTTGAAACTGTTCTTGAATCAAATAAAACAGAATCCTTCCCTGCACCACTGTAGATTTGGTCAAATTGAATTTCAAAGAAATTCCCGTTTTTAATAGTATTCCCTTTTCCGTCAGAAATAATTTTGTACTGCATTCCAGCTTCTGCTTTTTTAAAAGGTTTGGTACAGCTTGCAAATAACAAAGCTGTTACTGCTAATAAATAAAAAAAATGCTTCATTTGTATTTGTTTAAAATTGATAGTTGCTAAGTTGATCTTTATTTTCCTTCATGGCAATTATAAACTTTGCCACCACTTCTTCCAACGGATCTTTACTCTGCCCACCCGCCGCATTAAAATGTCCGCCACCGTTAAAATATTTACGGGCAAAAGTGTTTACATCAAAACCGCCCTTACTTCTGAAAGAACATTTACGCTCTTCTCCCCGGTCTATTACAATTGCCGCAAGTTTGATTCCTTTTATGCTCAATGGATAATTTACCAATCCTTCTGTGTCGCCGGTTATAACATTATACTTCACCAAATCCTGCTGCGGTACTGCAATCAGGGCAGTATTGTATTCGTAAAAAATCTCCATCCTGTTCTGTAAAACATTCCCGATAAAACGAAAACGGTTTTCAAGATAGTTATCAAATAACTCTTCGTGTATCTTGCTATGTTGTAAACCCTTGTCTTTTAGGTTTGCCACCATCCTGTGTACTGCTGCAGAGGTAATTGGAAATCTAAACGAACCAGTATCGGTCATTACACCCGCATATAAACATTCCGCAACTGCTTCATTGATTTTATCATCATTACCAGAGTTTATAATAAAATCGTAGACCATTTCACAGGTAGAACTTTTTGTTGTCTTACTGATTCCATAAGCAAACTTTTCAACCTGGGGTTCCTGGTGATGGTCAATCAATATACGCTCGGCGGTTGCGTTGCCAAGCTTTTCTTCCATACGTCTGGTGCGGCTTAGTGTATTGAAATCAAGACAAAAAATCCAATCAGCCGCATCAATGGCAGCATTTGCTTCAGTTGTTTGCCTTTCATAATCCAACACTTTTTTAGCGCCCGGCATCCAATCTAAAAAATCAGCCCAGTTAGTTGGGGAAATGACGGTAACCTGGTGACCAAATTGTTTTAGAAAATTAAACAGTCCGAGTGATGATCCCATTGCATCGCCATCCGGCTTTTGGTGGGTCGTAATTACTACCTTTCTTGGCTCACTTAATAATGTATATAGTTGGTTTATCTCTTGCATAAAGCGGCGCAAAAGTAGGATAATTATATCAGTTAAAGCATCGTATCAAAAAGATGAAGGCATTTCAATGAAATGATACTGTTAAATTTTTCTAAAAGCAGAAGATATATCGGTTGTTTACACTTTATAAAGTAACCAAAACAACGGGGTTTTAGAAATGTGTTTAATCAAATTGCATTTGTAATGGCTATTAATTAAAATTACGGTTTCAAACGAAAAGTAAAGTACATCTGGAGCGTAACCATCTCATATATTTTTACCGTAAAATTAAATCACCGATCAAAAAATCAGACATCACCTGTCAAATTATTATCTTTGCCCCTCAAATTTATAAACATGAGTAACAGAACCTTTACAATGATTAAGCCCGATGCAACCGAGAAGGGGTACACCGGTGCAATTTTGGAAAAAATAAATGGCGCAGGCTTTAGAATAGTTAGCTTGAAAATGCTTCATTTATCTGCAGAAAAAGCAGGCGAATTTTATGCAGTGCATAGAGAACGACCTTTTTATGGTGAATTGGTAGAGTTTATGAGTCGTGGTCCGATTACTGCTGCAATTTTAGAAAAAGACAATGCTGTAGAAGATTTCAGAATTTTAATTGGAGCTACCAATCCTGCTCAAGCGGCAGAAGGTACCATCCGTAAATTATATGCAGCATCCATCGGCGAAAATGCCATTCATGGTAGTGACAGCGATGCCAATGCCGCCATTGAAGGTGATTTCTTTTTTAGCAAATTGGAACAGTTTTAATAAAACTATCGTGCCGATAATTAAAAAAGCCGCTGAAATTCAGTGGCTTTTTTAATTAGATATGGAAGTTGAAAACGATATTTTTTTTATAAATTGTCTTTAACTTCTGAGGTATTATTTAAAGATGGGGCAATACTGACTATTTGAGAAATTTCCTGCTTTTAAATTTATAAACATTTGTATATCTTAGTACTGCACTAATAAACTCTTTCTAAATCTTTTGAACGAAGTTTCAATAGTTCACTTCCAATTATAGTCTGTTAAATCCGCATTTAGCAAAATTCTGAGATTAGCTTTTAAACCAATCGATTAAAAGTATTGTAGAATTTATAAATTAAACGACATGCAGGTAGCTCCCATACCAAAGAACGAATCGATCAGGTTGAAAAACCTATTGTCTTATAGAATACTTGATACAAAAAGAGAAAAGCATTTTGATGATTTAGCGGAACTGATTGCCCATGTCAGTAATTGTCAATATGCCCTGATCACCTTCATTGATCAGAAAAGACAATGGTTTAAATCGACCCGGCAAATACAAATATCAGAAAGTGCAAGAGATATTTCATTTTGTGCACACACTATAATACAAGACGGAGTGATGGTAATTAAGGATACCAAAAAGGATAAACGCTTTTTTGATAATCCTTTTGTAACAGAGGGGTACAAAATTTCTTTTTATGCAGGCGCCCCTATCATAAGTGCAGCAGGTTTTAAAATCGGAACCGTATGTGCCTTAGATAAAAAGCCCAAAGATGTATTCACTTCCAAACAAAAAAATGCACTTAAAATTATTGCTCGCCAGGTGACAACATTAGTAGAGTTGGGAGTGAAAAACAAATTGGTATCTGAACAAAAAGATGCAATTGTAGCGGAAGCGCAAAAGATTGCCCAACAAACACTAACCGGCCATGATGAAGAAAAAGTTTTTATAGCAAATGAATTACATGAAAATTTTGCTCAAACACTTGCCGCTACCAACCTTTACCTTGATTTTGCAGAACATTCAAAGGGCACTGGCACTGTTTTTATAAAGCAGGGAAAGTCATATATAACCCAAATAATAAAAGACATTAAAGCATTATCAAAATCGATGTTGCCGAGTACTTATGAAAATGCCGACTATTTGGAATTCATTCAGGAGATGTTGAACGAATATGGTTTCCAGCACAACATAAAAATTTCATTCCGTCACCATGGAAAATTAGATTGCTACACTGCTAATATTGGTCTTTGCCTGTTCAGGGTTATTCAATACCAGTTGAAAATTGCAAAAAATTGTAAAGCAAAAAGAATAACCATTAAAATTAATACGGGGGATGGCATTCATCTGGAAATAACGGATGATGGAAAGATAGATCCTGCTGATCTGGAAAGAATTCAGCTTTTAAACCATATTGAAACAAGAATTGGTATCCAGAAAGGTACAACCAATGTTGGCTATGATAAAAACCAACTTAATCTTTTAGATGTAGTAATTCCCCTGCAAAATAAATGAGGAACCAATTGCTTTGTTCCTCATTTATTTTAAAATATTATCCACTCATGTTTGCAGATTAATGTGCAAAGTCCAGTTCATAATCTCCTTTAATTCTTTCAATTGACGGATTAAAATAGCCGAACTTAAGATTCGGGAATTCTTCACGAATCAATTCCATAAACTGTTTCACTCCCATACATTCGCCGGTATCTGTTACTCCAATCTTTCCAAGGTACCAGTCAGGATCAATATTGAAATTACGCCATTGAATCATACACAGATCCGTCTCTCTAATTAATTTTCGGAGTGCTTCATATTCTTCAATACTATCCGTCATGCCGGGAAAAACAAAATAATTAATGCTTGTCCAACCACCATAACTTCTCACAATTTTCAAACTCTCTATTAAATCTGCAAATACATAATTATTTGGACGATAGTATGGTGTGTAAATGCTTTCTCTTGCTGAGTTTGTGCTAAGGCGCATGCTGTCTAATCCCGCTTCACACAAGGCTTTTACAGCATCCGGTTTACTGCCGTTGGTATTGATGTTGATGCTTCCCTTGGTGGTATGTTTTCTAATCTCGATGATACTTTCCCGGATGGTTTCCCACATCAATAAGGGCTCGCCCTCGCAACCCTGGCCAAAGCTTATAATAGGGAATGGAGCAGTTTCAAGATGTGGTACGGTAAACTCAACTATTTCTTCAGGAGTAGGTCTAAAAGTAAGTCTGTCTTGTGTACTTACGATGGTTTCTTCTACCGGTTGGAAACTGATACAGCCGATACAGTTGGCATTGCAAGCGGGCGAGGAAGGCACCGGACATTCCCATCTGCCTAAAGCGAAATTCCTTGCTGCGGGACAGTTGTAAGTCATGCAACAGTTTTCCATTAAATGTTTAACGAGCCGATTATGGGGATATGCTTCCAGCAATTGCGCTGTTCCTGTTTTTATTTTTCCTTCATCATACCCAATCGTTTCCTGCCTGATATCCTGTTCTATCCGAACTGCCGGTACATAAAATTTATTTTCCAGCCATCCAGCCGCAGTGTAACAGAAGAGTGGTAAGGTGGGTGCATCTGTTGACGTTTCATAAGCAGCCATGTACAAACCGGTATGAGCCGGAGGAATAAAAGCCGCAACTGCCCAGCCTTTGTCACACAATCTCATATCGCCCGTTTTCACATCTATGCCAATTCCTCTCCTACCGGGTAATTCGTACATATTTCCACCAAAAGGTAACTCTATCCATTCGTCTAGCGGAACAGGTAAAGCGTCCCATCCGCTTCTGCCAGTTGCAAATAGCGTGGTATCTTCAAAAATTTTTCCTTCTCCATCGGAGTAAAGTATGTAAGGGCTTTGTTCTAACTGCATAGTAAATATTGTCTGATTGATGGCTGCCCCGATATATAAAAGCAGATTGGTTCAATCAACTTGCTATAATCACGGTGAGCTTATTAAATGTTGGCGGCAAAATTCGTCAATTTGTTGCAGTTCCTCAATTTTTAAATTTCTACGCAGTTGAAATTGTATTTTTTTATTCCTGATAGTTTCAATAATGATTGATTGATATCTGGGAATAATTGATTTTATTTCCGGCCACCCAATTTCTTCATCTTTAATAAAATTAGGAATTGAAACACCGGTTTGCTTGATATGGATGGATTCAGATCGCATGATTCTCCATTCACGGTAAAATAAGAAGAAAAAACCTACTGACAATAACAAATGAATCCGACCTGAAATCAGGTGATCATAAGAGAAAAGAGTGAAAGCGATACCTACCAGGGTAATCGTTTCGATGATTCGAAAAAACACATTCAATCCCTGTGAGTCAATCAATAACGTTTTTGCAAAGAAGAGCACCAGGTAAATCTCAGTTGCTATAATTAATTGAAAATAGCACAGCAGTTTTGCGGATGCATGCTCTTCCAGCAGGTGTAATCCATTGATTAAAATTATTGAAGCTCCAATGAAATGAAGTACACGTGAAGATTTCTTTAGTACTTCAAAAGCAGGATGGATAACTGGCAGGAAGTATTGTGTAATCATGGTAATGTTTTTTGCTGAGATGCAAATACGATTGCATTCCATATCAATCTCCAACAAAAAATAAAACCTTGGGAAACCTACAATAAATGGAAAGCCTGCTGGAGAAAAGAGACCAATAAACCAGTGGCAACTTTCGAAAAGAAAAGCAACTCTTTTTGATAAAATTAAAATCTTACAATCCAGCCCATTCAACCATTCAACATTTCAATCCCCGCCATTAAATACAACGCACACAAAACTCATTAAACCCATATTCATCAATGGTGGTTTGCTTTTCGTCTACTTTAACCTGGATCAATTTATTATTTTTAAAGTCCAGGGTTAGCAAATTATCTTTTAATACAATATTTGAAAATTCAGCCCAGCTAAATGTAGTATTTGAAAGTAGCTTCTTAATTGTAACCCCGTTTTCGGCAATCAGAATGATTGGTTGTTTTTTTAAAAATTTAGCCAGATAGCCATAAAACAATAATATCAATGTGAAAGTAATAGCTTGTGTGGCAATGAAAAGAAGTATGGCGGAAAATAAAAGCAGCACCATTTTATTACCCTTAAGTTTAACGAGTAATACTTTAATAAAAACAGCCCCAAAAAGAAGTACCAGGGCAGCGAAAATATTGATGATAAAGTAAGTATCCGTCCTAAAAAAAAGCGAAGCAACGGCTGCTAAAACTAACATCGACCTGGTTATGATCACATCTAAATCAGGCCCATCCTCTTTAATAATAAAAGTGTACATACGTCAACTAAAATATTACGGACCAGGCTTTTTTAATAGAAAGGTCAGATAAACCAAAAGTTCTATCCGATTAATTTCCAGACAATAAACCTGATTCTTTTTCTAACGTTTCAATCGGCAGCGGATTGGACGCAATCAACATATTGCACATTTTAAAAAGACATCTTGCGCCAACATTTTCATCCCATTCATCATGACTAACCCCTACTTCATTTAAATCAAACCCAATAAAATGGCGGCCACTTTCCATTAGTTTTTTGAAAAGATAAAAAATTTGCTCCGATTCAAAACCACCCTGAACAGGTGTACCAGTATTAGGGCATAATTTCGGATCAAGTCCGTCGATATCAAAACTGATGTATACTTTCTGTGGCAATTGTTCAATCATTTCATCCACCAATATCTTCCATGATACCCCTTCATAGAGGCGTGCTTTTATATCTGTATCAAAATAAGTGGCTATGCGTTGCCGGCTATTTTGAATATAATCCCATTCCTCTTCACAAAAGTCACGGATACCAACCTGTACCAATTTTTTCAACGCCGGAATTTCCTCAAGGGCATTGTACATGATGGATGCATGCGAATAATTGAAGTTCTCGTACGCTTTTCTTAAATCACAATGAGCGTCAATTTGTAAAATACCAAAATCGCCATGCTTTTCGGCGATTGCCTTAAAAAATCCTAAAGGGGTACTATGGTCTCCGCCCAATAAGCCTACCAGTTTCCCTGCATCCAATAATTCTTTCGTTTGCTGATAAACCCATTCATTTAGATAGATACTTCCTGCATTTACCTCTTTCAGTGTTTTACACATAAACTTATTGTCCAACACATTCTCTCCTTCGGCTATATAATTGATATATAATTCAGCCTCTTTCCGCAGGTAATCACATTTCATCAAAATCTTTTTGTCAACCGGGCGCATAAAATAGCCTTGTTTCCAGGCATCTTTGATTGCAGGATCAAACAAGTCAACTTGTAAGCTGGCTTTGAAGATATGTTCGGGAGCTCTCGCTGTACCAGCATTGTAGCTCACTGTAACTTCCCATGGAACAGGTAGAATGATTAAGCGGGCATCATCCTCCAGAAAGGGCAAACCGAAGATATTATTGTTAGGATTTCCTACCGTATTTGGATCAAATTGAGATAAGTCGGTCATTACGTAATTGTTGGTAAAAAATGGAATTAAGCCAGGGCTTAGCAAAAACTTCGCAAAGATAAGTCTCTATAGAATAATGGTTGCTATAATTAATAAAAGTAATTGAAATAAACCAGGGTTAAAAAACATAGAAGGAAAGGGCAAACACAGCCGGATGAATTTTAGTCGACGCATGATGAAAAACATAAATAAATGATCGATTGATGTTTGATAGTTTATTTCTGTTAATGCACAACTATTTTAAAAGACAACAGCACTAGCTCGTAACCCATTAATGTTAAATTTATTACAATAAATTGATAGCGGTTAATCAGGCTCAAAATCATAAAAGGAGAGCGATTTTTTGCATTACCTTTGTGGCTAAATTAATAAATACTATGAAAAAAACTCATATAATTGTCTTGGTAGGAATTGCAATTGCCATCGGGGTATTGTTGATGATGTCTGTGGATTTTTCTACTTACGATACGATTAATTCTGCAAAGCAAAAACAAGGGAAGTTTGTTCACTTAATTGCAAAGCTCGACAAGTCTGTACCACTGGATTATGATCCTGCAAAAAATCCAAATTATTTGTCATTCACTGCAATTGACAGTTTGGGCTCTACTGCCAAGGTTGTTTATTTTAACACAAAACCTGCTGAACTGGAACACAGCGAACGAATTGTTTTGAAAGGTAAAATGCAGGGTGATGTGTTTGAGTGCAGTGATATATTATTAAAATGCCCAAGCAAATACAAAGATGATAAACAACAATTGGAAAAAACTGTTGTAGAGTCTAAATAATTCAATGACATACAGAATTACATAAATGCAACTTATAATTGTAAGTACCCTAACAGTTGCAAAAATCAATTTTTGATTATTTCCCGGTAAATAAATTAACTGACTTATGCCAAATGGTGAGGCATCGTATTAAAAAAAAGAGAAAATATGTTATTTGAAGGCGAACATTTATGGATTGGTAAATTAGGGCATTTTTTTGTTTTGGTTGCTTTTACGGCCTCCTTGCTAAGCACCATCGCTTATTTTACAGCTTCACGAAAAAGCAATTCCGAAGAAAAATCATCCTGGATTAAGTTTGGAAGAATCAGTTTTATAACCCAGGTTGCTGCTGTTTTGATTGTATTCTCCTCCATTTTCTATTTGTGTTTAAATCACTACCTCGAATATTTATATGCCTACAAGCACACTTCAAAGGAATTAGAATTTAAGTATCTTTTTGCATCCATTTGGGAAGATCAAAGTGGTAGTTTTTTACTTTGGTCTCTTTGGCATTGTGTATTAGGAATTGTATTGATGCGAAAAAGTAAAGAATGGGAAGCACCGGTAATGTCGGTAATAAGTTTTTCTCAATTATTTTTGGCAATGATGATCATGGGAACTTATGTTCTGGGAACCAAGATCGGAAACAGCCCCTTTGTATTAACAAGAAATGAAATTACGGGGCCCATATTTGGTATGCCCAATTACCTTTCTATGATAAAAGATGGGGTTGGATTGAACGTTTTGCTAAGGAACTATTGGATGGTGATACATCCGCCGGTTTTGTTTTTGGGTTTTGCCACCACCATTGTTCCGTTTGCTTATGCTTATGCCGGGATTCAAACAAAACGATATGGCGATTGGGTTAAACCTGCTATTCCATGGGCTTTGTTTAGTGCCTGCGTTTTAGGCGTAGGTATTATGATGGGCGGAAAATGGGCTTATGAGTCTTTGTCATTTGGAGGCTACTGGGCATGGGATCCGGTTGAGAATGCATCATTGGTGCCATGGATGATATTGATTGCCGGGCTTCACACAATGGTTATATACAAGGCGACCGGTCACTCGTTGAGAGCGAGTTATCTTTTTTCATTTCTTTCGTTTGTATTCGTTTTATATTCTACTTTTCTAACTAGAACGGGCATACTGGGAGATACCTCAGTGCATGCTTTTGCCGAATCCGGCAGGCCCATGTTTAACCTGATCCGGATTTTCTTATTTGCTTTTACAGCACCGGCACTTGTGTTGTTTTTCATTCATTTTAAAAGAATTCCAAGTGTTCAAAAAGAGGAGACTACTAACTCCCGTGAGTTTTGGATGTTTATCGGATCGTTGGTTTTCTTCCTATCGGCAATGTTCATTATCGGAAAAACCTCTACCCCTGTAATCAATGCAATCTTTGGGTCTAAGTTAGCTCCGCCGGAAGACATCGAATTTTCTTATAACAAAGTGATTGTGCTGGTATCAATCATTGTTGGTATCCTAAGTGCGATTACGCAGTATTTTAAGTACAAAAGCACCCCTACATCCGCAATCATAAAAAAGCTGGCTTTACCAACCCTGGTTGCTGCAATAATCACGCTGCTGATAGTTTTCTTTTATCCAATTACTTACACCAAACAAGGACCTGGATTTTTGGCTGCTGTTTATCTGGCACTTTTTTCTTCTATCTATGCTGTAATTGCAAATGCAACCTACATATGGACTGGTTTAAATGGTAAATTAAAAGGTGCCGGCGGTTCAATTGCTCACCTTGGTTTTGCGATGATGATTGTAGGAATATTGATTTCTTCAGGTAACAAGAAAGTGATCAGTGAAGAGCGTTTCAAAGATTTTCAGATTGAAATGGGAGTTGATCCGCTCACCAAACAACAGGATATTGCCGCTGAAAACATGAACTTGGTTCGGCAGGTTTCTAAAAAAATGGGGGCCTATGATGTAACCTATTTACACGACAGTTTGGGTAATGAAACAGGAAGGCGTTTCTATCATTTGGCTTTTGAAAGAAAAGATAATGATTCAAAAGAAATAAAAGAATCCTTTATTCTCAGTCCGGATGTTTACCTGATGAAGGATAACAATATGAGTAGCAACCCCGACACGAAGAACTATCTCACACATGATGTATTTACTTACATCTCCTACGCTATAAATCCGGAAGCTAATAAAGACACCGCCCAGTTTAAAATAAATGAAGTGGCTGAAGGTGATACTATTTTTTATTCGAAAGGATATATGGTGTTAGATAAGGTTATCAAAAATCCGGCAGCCAATAAGTTTAAGATACCGGTTAACGGCCCTTCAGTGGTGGCAGAACTCACTGTTACAGCGAAAGATAGTTCAAGGTACAATGCATCACCAATGATTATTATAGATAGTTTCGGTCTTAACCAGGTAGATGATACCGTGTACGCCCAAAATCTATTTGTGAAGTTTGCAGGTATTACGCAGGATCAAACAAAACTGAGAATTGGGGTAAAGGAATCGGATAAAATGATTGATTTTGTTACCATTAAGGCTTTTGTTTTTCCCTATATTAATTTTGTTTGGCTGGGTTTAATCATAATGGCAGTTGGACTTTTGATGAGTATGGTTCGCAGGGCAAGCCTTTCAAAGGGAGCGGGTGCGGTTATCCTGATACTTGGAGCCGTTGCATTGTTCTACATGTTTTTACTGGCGAATTAAATTTTTGTCAAGCTACTAGTACTACCATTTTTCACAAATCCGTAGTGCTGCTTTAAACGTAAATAAACGACATCAAACCTGACTTTATGTTTTTATCCGGCAACAGACATTTTCAGTTTAATTAAAGGGTATCGCTAAAAACTTACCTTTTCCTCTCTTTTGTCGAAGACCCGAATTTTTCGGGGGAGAGGAATTAAAGGTGAGGTCAAATAAAAAAAATGAGTTTTTAGAGATGCCCTAAATTGTATTGTCAGATATTGTAAATTCATGTTCAAATGATCTGCTCGTCTAGATACAAATTTTTGCGTACAATCTTGTTTGTTGCTTTATTGGTAACAAACAAGACAGCGTTACTTGCGCAGCAAAGTGTGAACGATACCATTGTTTCATTTGCAGTGATATACAACGGGGATACCATTGAAGCTAAAACCCTGGAAGCAATCCCCTTTTACACGAGGCTTACCGATCAGCAAAGACGAGACAGGGCAAAATGGACAAGACTTCGGAATGCAGTTTATGTAACATATCCTTATGCTAAAAGAGCTGGCTTTGTGATGAATGATATCAATGCACAATTGCTTAATATCCCAACAAAAGAAGCCCGTAAAAAATACATTCAATCAAGAGAGAAAGAATTAAAAAAAGAGTTTACAGATCCGCTGACCAATCTTTCGATTTACCAGGGGAAGGTGTTAATGAAACTAATAAACAGGGAAACCGGCAATAATTGTTACGAGATTATTAAAGAATACAAAGGTGGACTTACAGCCCGCTTTTACCAAACGGTCGCCTTTTTTTTTAGTAGCAGTTTAAAGCAACCGTATGACAAAAGCGGTGAAGATCTGGAAATGGAGAAAATTGTACAGGAAGTAGAAAGAATGTATGGATATCGGGGTTAATGAATCACATAATCTCTTATTCTGCGTTTCAATCATTGCAATTTAATTTTCTGAATCTATTATTGCAGTAAAAAAAATCAATTACAATTTCATGAAATTAGATATACTTGTATTTGGCGTTCATCCCGATGATGTGGAGCTTTCCTGCGGTGGAATGTTGTTAGCCGAGAAGTTGAATGGAAAAAAAACCGGTATTATTGACCTTACACAGGGAGAATTAGGTACCCGGGGTACCATCGACACAAGGAAAGCCGAAGCTGCTGCTGCTGCTGAAATAATGCAGGTGGATATCCGGGAAAATCTACAAATGGCAGATGGCTTTTTCGTGAATGATGAGGCGCATCAAAGAAAAATAATCGAAGCGATCAGGAAATACCAGCCAGAGATCATTTGCTGTAATGCCCCGGAAGACAGGCATCCCGACCATGGCAGAAGTTGTGGTTTAGTGGAAGATGCTGCTTTCTTATCTGGTTTACGTAAAATCGAAACCGTCATCGATGGTCTTCCGCAGGCCCCATGGCGTGCCAAATATGTCTTTCAATATATCCAGGACAAATACCTTCATCCAAATTTTGTAATAGATATTTCTGAAGTGATGGATAAAAAGCTGGAGGCTATTAAAGCTTACACAACTCAGTTTAATAGTACTGATAACAATGAGCCACAAACTTATATTTCCTCCCCTGACTTTTTGGAGAGCGTAATTTACAGGTCAAAAATGTTTGGTAAAATGATCGGTGTTAATTATGCTGAAGGGTTCATCAGTAAGAAAATGATAGGATTTAACACCTTTGATGCATTTATTAAGAGAAATACATGATTTGGGTATAAACAAACAGTCATAAAACTTGTTAATAACCTACCTTGCACGCACAAAATTTAAGTTAATGGCAACTCCCAAATTCATTCAAAACAGTACAGATTTTCACCAGGAACTTAAGAAAAGGGTGAATCAATATTTCATTGACCGAAAAAAATCTTCCACAGGAAATTTTAACCTGTTTTTCAAAGCTATTTTCTTTTTCTCTGCCTACATTGCCCTGTATATTCATTTGGTTTATTTTACACCAATTGCATGGATAGCAATTTTAGAATGCGTATTGCTGGGATGTTTTACTGCAGCAATTGGTTTTAATGTGATGCACGATGGCGGCCACGGTAGTTTTAGCAAAAGCAAATCATTGAACCGAATGGCAGCTATCTCAGTTAATTTTCTGGGTGCAAGTAGTATTATGTGGAATATGAAGCATAATATCATTCATCATACTTACACTAATATTGATGGTATTGATGATGACATTGAAATAAAGCCTTACCTGAGAATGTGTTCCACTCAAAAGAAATACTGGATGCATCGTTTTCAACATTATTATGTTTGGTTTTTGTACACGTTACTTCACCTGATCTGGGTTTTCTTAACCGATTATCAAAAATATTTTAAAAAGAGAATTGGCTCTGTGCCGATTAAGAAATTAAGTGTGAAAGAACACCTTGGATTTTGGACCGCTAAAGTAGGGTACGCCGTTTTGTTTATTGTACTGCCGATTTATACCGTTGGATTCTTAAGCTGGATGGTTGGTTTCTTAATTGCAAGTATGGTTACTGGTTTTGTAATTAGCATCGTATTTCAGTTAGCGCACACGGTAGAGGATACCCAATTTCCAGTACCAATTGCAGATACCAATAAAATTGAAAATGAGTGGGCCATTCACCAGATACAGACGACAGCAAATTTTGCTACAAAAAACAAACTACTATCCTGGTTAGTTGGAGGATTGAATTTCCAAATTGAGCATCATTTGTTTCCAAAAGTTTCTCACATCCATTACCCAGCTATCAGCAAAATAATTAAACAGACCTGCGTTGATTTTGGAATTAATTATGTAGAATATCCGAAAATGCGACACGCAATAGCATCTCATGCTTCTTACCTAAGAAAAATGGGTAGAGCTGATTAATTCATCAATTTTAAATCGAAAGCCTTTGTGTTCTAAACGAACACAAAGGCTTTTTTATAGGTAATAATCAACACAATAAATTTTATGAGCACATCTACCTGGCATGACAAACATGAGGCTTCTCTAAAAATGAGCGACCGTATAGCCGATGCCGTAGCCAATGGCATGGGATCCTGGCGGTTTATAATTTTACAAAGTATTTTTGTGGTCATTTGGATGACACTTAATGTATGGGGAATGATTGCCCATTGGGATGTATATCCGTTTATTTTATTAAACCTCATTTTTTCTACCCAGGCTGCCTATGCTGCTCCCATTATAATGATGTCTCAAAATAGAGCAAGCCAGCGGGACAGAATACAAGCCCAGGAAGACTACCAAACAAATATTGAAGCAAAAAAAGAAATAGAAGCGCTTCAATTGCAGATAAGCAACCTGGAGATAAAAAAATTAGACAGGATTATTATGATGCTTGAAGAAATGAAAAAAGATAACGCAGAAGGAAAGACTGCATCCGTTTAAAATTTCTTATTTAAATTTGTAGTAGTAAATTAAAAAGATGTCTGAAGAAAAGAGCCTGAACTTTATAGAAGAAATAATAGAAGCTGATTTAGAAGGTGCAAAATGTGCAAGGATCCTTACCCGTTTTCCGCCTGAGCCAAATGGCTACTTACACATTGGACATGCAAAAAGTATTTGTCTGAATTTTGGCTTAGCATTGAAATATGGAGGAAAAACCAACCTTAGATTTGATGATACCAATCCGTCAAAGGAAGAAACAGAATTTGTTGACAGCATTAAAGAAGATGTTAACTGGCTTGGATTTACATGGGATCAGGAATTATATGCCAGTGACTACTTTGAGCAATTACATGCATTTGCAGTACAACTTATCCAAAAAGGTTTAGCCTATATAGATGATTTGAATGCAGAGGAAATAGCTGCCCTGAAAGGCTCTCCCACCGAACCCGGAAAAGATAGTCCCCATCGCAATCGCACTGTTGACGAAAACCTCGAATTATTTGCAGCAATGAAGGTTGGAAAGTACAAGGATGGTGAAAAAGTATTGCGGGCAAAAGTAGATATGGCTGCAAACAATATGCACATGAGAGATCCAATTATTTACAGGATCAAACATGCCCATCATCATCGTACCGGAGATGCGTGGTGCATTTACCAGATGTATGATTTTGCCCATGGACAAAGCGATAGTATCGAAAAAATAACCCATAGTATTTGTACACTCGAGTTTATTCCACATCGTGAATTATACGATTGGTTTATTGAGAAACTTGAAATTTTCCCCTCGAAACAATATGAGTTTGCACGTCTTAATATGACTTATACGGTGATGAGTAAGCGCAAATTATTACAGTTGGTTACAGAAGGTTATGTACAAAGTTGGGACGACCCCAGAATGCCTACTATTAGTGGCATGCGCCGCAGGGGTTTTACTGCTGAAAGTATTCGTAATTTTTGCGATCGGATAGGAATCGCAAAAAGGGAAAACCTGATTGATGCAAGCTTATTGGAATTTTGTGTAAGGGAAGATCTGAATAAATTGGCGCCTCGTGTAATGGCCGTGCTGGACCCTGTGAAATTAATTATTACCAACTATCCCGATACCCAATCGGAAGAAATGACAAGTGAAAACGGACCAGACGAAAAGTTTGGAACACGGACGGTTCCCTTCAGCAAGGAACTCTGGATTGAAAGAGAGGACTTTATGGAAGAAGCCGCAAAAAAATGGTTTCGCCTTGCACCTGGTGCAATGGTAAGATTGAAAAGTGCATACATCGTAAAATGTGAAGGCTTTGTAAAAGATGACAATGGAATTATTACTGAAGTGCATGCAACCTATCTGCCGGAAAGTAAAAGTGGTGGCGATTCAAGTGGCATCAGTGTAAAAGGCACCATTCATTGGGTAAGTGTTGCGCATGCTTTAAATGCAGAGATTCGCTTGTACGATCGATTATTTGAAGTAGAAAATCCTTCTGCTGAAGAGGGCGATTTTAAAGAATATATTAATCCAAATTCATTACAGATAATAAAAAAAGCATTTGTAGAACCGTCCCTAAAAAGTGCCGCTATTGCAGCGAATTACCAATTTATACGAAAAGGTTATTTCTGTTTAGATAAAGAATCCACGGAAGATAAAATGATATTCAATCGTACAGTTTCTCTAAAAGATGCCTGGGCAAAAGAGGTTAAGAGGACTTAGACTGTAGATACATATTGAAATAATAAATGCCGGTTATACAACCGGCATTTTCAATAAATCAACTATTTTTTAGCATCCATCCCAGCAATGAGAATATCGTAAAAAATCGAGAGGTATGGATCACAACGCACTGCCAGATGGTTCTGTTTATTTTTTGGAATCAGTTGCCTTCAGGCTAAGATTTGGAAAAGCTGACGCAACCAGCATCACAATACTCGCAATTAGCATTAGAAAAATACCAAGTTTTTTTTCAGGACAATAGGCATTGTAACAGGAAGTAAATAGAATATAAGATTTAATTGCATAACCAACACACAAGGCACACACAAACAGATTGGATCTTTTGGCCCAAATTTTTGGAAGCAACATTAATACCAATACGATAACTCCAATGCCCACTAAAAATTTACCTGGCTTGCCATAATTATTTCCGAACGAATAAAATCCGGTGAAAGTCCTTTCTGCTTCATTTACAATAGAGGCATCGGCATAGTAAGACCAAGGCATAAAGCAGGAAACAATCAACGTAATGCAAGCCGCTAAACCAACCCAATACAAAATTTTTGGAACCATAGTTTTAAAAAAATTCCCCCTCCATGTGGAGAGGGATTGTGTGAAGTGAGGTCCCGACCAGATTCGAACTGGTGTAGAAGCTTTTGCAGAGCTTTGCCTAGCCACTCGGCCACAGGACCATTTAAAATTACAATGTCACATAAGGTGTAACCGGAACTTTTAAAGATCTAAAAAAGAATCATGCAATATTGATACTTCTTCTAAATGAATTTTCTTTTACACCCTGTTTTCATTGCGCAGCAAAAATAGGATATTTTTTTATTAGAAATTGTAAATAGTTAATGCGAAATTCGGGATTCTAAATAAAAATGTATGAACAGAATAGCAGAATCGGAATTAATCATCAACAACCGGGGGGCAGTTTATCATATCAATTGCAGACCAGAAGAGATAGCCAGCACTGTTATTACTGTGGGAGACCCGGGCCGGGTGAAAGAAGTAAGCAAGCATTTTGACAAAGTTGAATTTAAAAATGAACACCGTGAATTTATTGTTCATACCGGATACATCGGCAACAAAAGATTGAGTTGTGTGAGCACAGGTATCGGCCCGGATAATATTGATATTGTTATAAATGAATTGGATGCGTTGGTCAATATTGATTTTGAAACAAGAACCATTAAAGAACAATTGACGACTTTAAACATTATCCGTTTTGGTACTTCGGGTTCCCTGCAAAAAGAAATTGAAGTAGATAGTTTTGTGGCTTCCACTCATGGGCTTGGATTGGATAACCTGATGAATTTTTATCGGATGGACAACAATGAAGAAGAAAAGCAAATTCTACAGGCATTTAATACCTACACTCAATTAGGATCGGGTAATGTATCGCCCTATATTCAAATGGCCAGTGTTTATTTATTAAAACATTTTACGACTAATTATCACCAGGGCATCACAGTAACCTGTCCAGGTTTTTATGGTCCACAAGGACGAGTGCTGCGACTTGGACTTGCCTATCCGCATTTGATCGACAATCTTACAACTTTTCAATTTGGCAATAACCATATCAGCAATTTTGAAATGGAAACATCTGCCATTTACGGATTAGGAAAAGTGTTGGGCCATCATTGTTTAAGCCTCAATGCCATCGTGGCCAACAGAATCAATAAAACGTTTTCAAAGGATGGCGGTGTTGCGGTAGAGAATTTAATTAAACAATCTTTAAATATAATTGCAGATTCAAATTTATAACAGATGAAAGTGAAGTTTTATAAATATCACGGAACGGGAAATGACTTTGTAATTTTAGATAACAGGGAAAATGAGCACCCCATTTTAACCACTAAGCAAATTAAACTGATCTGCAACAGACATTTTGGAATAGGTGCAGATGGCTTAATGAAGTTAGGAAAGAAAGAAGGGTATGATTTTGAAATGGTCTATTACAACTCCGATGGCAATGAAAGTACCATGTGTGGAAATGGCGGAAGATGCCTGGTGAAATTTGCGAGCCATTGCGGAATATTCAGAAGCTCCTATCATTTTATTGCAATAGATGGTGAACACCTTGCAGAAATTGACAGTGATGGAATTGTGAGTTTACAAATGCAAAATGTAAATGAGGTAGCCTATCACAATTCGTATGCGATAGTAAATACAGGATCACCACATTTTGTGAAATTTGCTACTGACGTGGAAGACATTGATGTTTTTGAAACAGGGCATGAAGTGAGATATAGCAAAGAGTTTGCGCCAGACGGTGTAAATGTAAATTTTGTAGAATCATTATCAGAGGATGCCATTTTTGTAAGAACCTACGAACGAGGTGTGGAAGACGAAACCCTGAGTTGCGGTACTGGTGTTACGGCTGCGGCCTTGCTGTCTGCCCACAATGAGATTGTATTTATTACGGTTGTTTTAAACACGCCCGGGGGGCACTTAAGTGTAGAATTTGACAAGATTGATGATCAGCATTTTGAAAACATCTGGCTCTGTGGTCCTGCCGAATTTGTGTTTAATGGAGAGATTGAAATTACGGATTAGTGCTGATCATAAAGCACCCGATACAGATACTGGTTTTGAATCGGGCAATAGGCTCGCTTTGTTTAAAGAAACTTTGTATAAAAAACAATGACTCGTTTCCATGTAGATCTATAGCCAAAAGATAAAAAGTGTATAAAAAAAGTTAACAGGTTTCAACAACTTCAAGCCCTAAAAAATGATTCAATATTTTAAAAACGTAGAACACCAAACCATCGCAATTGATAAGCCTGAAGACGGAACCTGGATCAATGTATTACCACCGCTGAGGCAGGAAGAATTTTCGGAGTTAAGTGAATCGTTGGAAATACCAATTGATTTCTTAAAAGACTCACTGGATATCGATGAACGTAGCCGCTATGAAATTGATGACAATGTAAAATTAATTGTCATCAAAACACCGACTGAAAACAATTCGTTCAACGACAGTGACGCATTTTATATTACAATTCCAATTTGTATCATTCTCACGCACAACCAAATAGTAACCGTTAATTCATTTGAAAATGAAGCCATCAAAAAGTTTTTGAACACCTTTCAAAATCGGAATCCGGATAAGAAGAACATGATGGTGCTTAAAATATTTGAAAAAATCACCAACAATTTCCAAGACTATCTAAAGGAAATTAATTTGCGCAGAAATAATCTGGAACACAAATTATACGTTGCTAACAGAAATGAAGAGCTGCTGCAGTTAATGCGGATTCAAAAAAGCCTGGTGTATTTTTTAACTGCTTTAAGAAGCAACGAACTGTTGATGATGAAAATGGTACGCACCAATTTTTTGCAACTAAATGAAGATGAAAAAGATTTTTTGGATGATTTAATAGTAGAGACCAGCCAGGCGTTGGAAATGGCCAATACCTACACCAACATTCTCAGCAGTACATTGGATGCATTTGCAAGTATCATTAGCAATAACCAGAACGAAGTTTTAAAGCGCCTTACAACGCTCACAATCGTTTTAACGGTACCCATTTTGATAGCCAGTATATATGGAATGAACGTACCGATTCCTTATAAGGATACGCCTTATGCCTTTTGGATACCGGTTATTATTTCATTGATTATATTGGCTGTGGTTGCATGGAATTATTTTAAAAGAGTAAAAAAATAGCAATATGGGTTTAGTGATTTCTGTAAGAGTGTATGGTATTTTATTAAATGAAGAAAAACAGGTGTTGGTAAGCGATGAGTTTATCAGGGGTGCCTATTACACCAAATTTCCGGGTGGTGGATTGGAGATTGGTGAAGGCACCAGAGATTGTCTGAAGAGAGAATTTAAAGAAGAAATGAATCTTGAAGTAGCCATTGGTGATCACATTTACACGACTGACTTTTTTCAGCAAAGTGCCTTTAATTCCGCTCACCAGATTTTATCCATTTATTATTTTGCAAAAGCATTGGAGCCCATCAAGGTACCATTGAAAAATAAGGAATTTGATTTTGATGAGCCACAACTAAAGCTTTACAGTGAATCGCAACAAATTGAAAGTTTTCGGTTTGTGGAATGGGATACATTTTCTGCAGAAAAGCTCACGTTGCCAATCGATAAAATTGTGGCAGCGATGGTAAAAGAAAATTTCTAATCAATGAATGAGATTGTTTTTTTTGAGCAGGATATTATTTTAGAAAATGAAAGAGTCATTCTTAGATCGTTGTGTAAAGATGATTTTGAAACACTCAACCCGATCGCCTATCACCCTGCCATTTGGGAAGTTGGTATGAATCATTTAAAAGAACCTGCCCATTTAAGAGAATACATACAGTCGGCTCTCACTGAAAGAAACAATAAACTCTCCCACCCTTTTTTAATTATTGACAAACAGCAAAACCGGGTGGCAGGATCAACCCGCTTTGGCAATATCTCATTTGCCAATAAAAGGTTGGAAATAGGCTGGACCTGGATACATCCCGATTTTCAGGGGACGGGGCTTAACAAAGCCTGTAAATTTTTATTACTGCAATTTGCGTTTGAAACATTACAATTTAACAGGGTTGAAATAAAGACAGATGCCATCAATCAGCAATCAAGAAAAGCGATTTTAAAGATTGGTGCTAAAGAGGAAGGCATTTTTCGTAAACACCAGATTACTTCTGAAGGCAGAGTCAGGGATACTGTGTACTACAGCATCGTCCATGGTGAATGGCCTGCCATTAAATCAGGTATCTTCAAAGATTTTTAAATATAACAGCAGCCATTCTACATCGCTTTGTTTAATTCAGTCTTCGCCGCATAATCAGTCAGGTAGTTATCTATTTTTGATTGATGTGTGCATTTATACACACTGCTGTGGAAAAATTTAACTTCGTTATCTAGGTGCATTTAACGAATTTCATTTCAAAATAAATAAACTTGGTAGCGAATAAAGAAATATCAGCACTTTTCCATCTGATCGATGATCCGGATGAAGAAGTGTTTCATACGGTGAGCAGTAAGATCATTTCTTTTGGAAAAGACATCATTCCCAATCTTGAAAATTTATGGGAAAACACCAATAAGGAAGAAATACAGGAAAGGATTGAAACGATTATTCACAAGCTACAGCTTAGAGATCTTACCAATGATTTTATTGATTGGAAAAATGGTAGTTGCGAGTTATTGCAAGGCGCATTGTTGGTGGCCCGTTATCATTACCCTGAAATGCTGGAAGTGCAGGCATTACAGGAAATTGAAAAACTGCGTCGCAACATTTGGCTGGAGCTAAATAACTACCTCACGCCGTTGGAACAAGTCAATGTAATGACCAGTATTTTGTATAACTATTATAAGCAAAAAGGAGTCGAAATATCTTATAGCCAACCGGAAGATTTTTTGATAACCAAAACACTGGAAACAAAAAAAGGAAATGCCATTAGTAACGGAATTTTATATTTAGTACTGTGCGATAAGTTGGATATACCGGTGAAAGCTACCAATATTCCCAGGCAATTTATTCTGGGTTACTTCGATCCACAATATGAATTTCTTAATCCTGCGGGACATAGCGTTGAAAAAATTAATTTCTTTGTTGATCCATTGAATGGGAATATTTATTCGCATAAAGACGTTGAAAATTATTTTAAACGAATTTCAGTTACGCCTGCTCCGGCGTATTTCCGCCAGTTAACCAATAAGCGTATCATTTGCTTTTTACTGGAAGAACTGAGCAAATGTTTTGACAATGACCGTAACCGTTATAAAATGGATGAATTATTAACGCTTGTAAAACTATTAAACGAATGATCTATCATATAGTGACTGCGCCTCAATGGCAGCTTGCATTGCAGCAAGGCTTCTATGCGGACGATTCGCTTGCAAGCGAAGGCTTTATCCATGCAAGTAAAGAAGATCAGGTAAAGGGCGTATTAGATCGGTACTATCAAAATGTACCGGATCTATTTTTATTGCATATTGATGAAACCATGTTGACGGCTGAATTGAAATACGAACTGGCACCTTCTGTTAATGAGGAATTTCCGCATATCTACGGAAGACTTAACATTGATGCCGTTGTTAAAACGACTGCATTATGATTTCCTGGGAAGATTTTGAAAAGGTAGATATTCGTGTAGGCACAATCTTAACGGCGACTGATTAGCCCAATGCAAAAAAGCCAGCCTATCAACTTACGATTGATTTTGGCGAATTGGGAATTAAAAAATCATCTGCGCAAATAACAGCGTTGTATGCAAAAGAAGCAGTTACTGGCAAGCAAGTGATTGCTGTGGTCAATTTTCCTTCAAAGCAGATTGCTAATTTTTTCAGTGAATGTCTTGTGCTGGGTATTTACAGCGAACAAAAAGAAGTAGTATTGCTGCAACCAGGGTTACCGGTAACAAATGGTGCTAAAATCGGCTAGCTAAACCTCGTGGAATTTTTCAAGAAAGGTGCTTACTTTTTTAAAATTGTTCTTGTTCAATGTGAAAAAATGATTGCGGCCGTCCTTTCTGCATTGAATCAATTCACTGTCTGAAAGTAAACGGATATGATGCGAACAGGTAGGCTGAGAAAGTCCGGTAAGTCCCTGTACATCGCCGCAACATATTTCGCCTTTGCGAGAAATTTCCTGTAAAATTGATAACCTGCAAGGATCTGCAATGGCATTCATTGCTTTTTCTATAAATTTACCTTCGCTTTTAATTGTGTTCATGGTGAGCTTCATTTCCTCTTCAAAGGAATTGCATTTTAGCCAAATCAACAAACATTCATCCAAATTTTTCAATATATTTTTAATGCCCATCCAAATTTCATTTTTTAATTCTCCGATAGGCATTCTGGAAATAAAAGCCAGCAACGAATTCATTCATTCTTTACAATTCAATTCCACTTTAAAAAACCCGGGAACTGCTGTTAATCGGGAAATAGAAGAACAACATAATCACCCGATTATGGTGGAATGTGAAAGGCAATTGACAGCCTATTTTGAAGGGGAAAGAAAGGCTTTTGATTTTCCATTTCAGCAGGAAGGATCAGCATTTCAACAACAGGTTTGGGCAGAATTACTCCATATTCCGTTTGGCAGAACAATCAGTTATATGGAACTTTCGAAGCGCATTAAAAATGTAAAAGCTATCAGGGCAGTTGGGACCGCTAATGGTAGCAATGCCATTAGTATTGTTGTTCCATGCCATCGGGTAATTGGCAGCAACGGAGATTTGACCGGCTACAGTGGAGATCTTTGGCGAAAAAAATGGCTATTGGATCATGAAGGAAAATTTGCCAACGGAATACAAACACTATTCTGAAATCTGATTTCAATCAAATTGTTGGTGAATGACAGATCATTGTTTTATTAAACTACTACCCGGCCTTGAATGACAAAACACAATTAAAGTTCAGTAATGATCAAATGTAAAAGGGTGCGACGCCACTGAAGTTCAGTAGTAATTCTAACGTTTGGCCAATAAAACAAATCTACTAAAATACTTCAATGGTAAATCTGCTCAAAATGCTAAACCTCTGCTATCCAAAATCATTTGCACTAAAAGAAAGCGGTAATAACTGGCTGGCTTTTTCTATAATATAAACTTCTCCGGACAGGCCACTTAAAATAATCCGGATCGGATGCTTTACCCGTTCTTCATATTCTGCCAGGCTTTGCCTGCAAATTCCACAAGGTGATACGGGGTGAGTACTATCTCCATTTATATTGTTATAACTAATAGCAATGGTATTTACAGCGATGCCAGGATGGAGCGTTGCAATGCAGGAAAGCAATACCCGTTCGGCGCAGATACCTACCGGGTAAGATGCATTTTCCTGGTTGGTACCATTAACCGTTTCGCCATTGGCTAAGGCTGCAACCGCCCCCACTAAAAATTTTGAATAAGGTGCATAAGCATTCTGTGTTACCGCTCTTGCTGCAACCAACAGCGCTGCATCGTCCGGAATTAATTCTTTAACAGAGCTATAGACTGCTACAGAAAAATGAATGTCTTTTTTTATCATAATAATCCCTTCTTTAAATTACAGCGTATAAAATTCCAATACACATTTATAAGAAATGCTTTTAACGGGTTAACAACCTGCAACAGATAAAAAATCCTCCCGCATTGCTGCAAGGAGGATGAACTGATTTTAAAATTACAAATTGTAGTGTAAATAAAATAAACTTACCGGATCACATTAAATAACCTTTTCCAACGTGGACCTTTTTCCCAACTAAACCAAATCAGGGAAGCTTTACCTACCACATGATCTTCGGGTACAAAACCCCAATAACGGCTATCCAGCGAATTGTGGCGGTTGTCGCCCATCAGCCAATAATAATCCAGTTTAAAAGTGTAGCTGGTAGCGGCTGCCCCATTCAGGAAAAATTTACCATTTTTATTCTCTAACCCGTTGCCCTCATAAGTTCGGATACAACGCTCATACTTGATATAATTATCGGGGGTTAATTGAATGGTAGCTCCCTTTTTCGGAACCCAAAGTGGTCCAAAATTATCTACGCTCCAATGCACGGCTGTATCGTAATAAGGGTAAAGTCCATCGCTAACTGAATTGATTTGTACATCAATTTTCACAACATTTTTAAGTGCTGCCAACTTTTTCTTTTCACCCGGCGTCATGTTAATGAAATACATTCCGCTACCATACCCCATAAATTCTCGTAGCTCCGGATCGGTATGAATTCCAAAAGTTTGCAATTCATCCTCATCCAAAGGACTGCTGGTTTGAACATTGTAAACCAACTCAGACTCAGCCGGATAAGGCTGGGCTACACTATTGATATATAAAACCGTATTCTTTATTTCAAGGGTATCACCAGCAATTGCCACGCAACGTTTGATGAAATTCTCCCGCTTATCAACCGGTCTGGTAATGATCAAATCTGCAAAATTTTGCCAAACCTGATCTCTTCCCATTTCTCTAACGGCATCGTAATACGTTCTTTTAGATCCAAAATTCACTTCATCATTGATCAATGTATCATTGGCAGGGAAATTAAATACGACGGCATCGTTTCTTTCAACCGGTTTCGCAAACCACCTTGTGTAAGGAATATGAATCCATTCCGAATAAGATTTTGCGCTCACAAAAGGCATGGTGTGATGCACAAATGGCATGGCGATGGGCGTATTGGGAATACGGGGACCATAAGCCGATTTACTTACAAATAAGAAATCATTTACCAACAAAGTCTTTTCCATTGAAGGCGTTGGTATGGTGTAGGCTTCAAAAACAAAGGTGCGGATAAGCGTGGCTGCTACCACAGCAAATGCTGCTGCATCAATCCATTCCCTGGTGGCTGATTTTTTGTAATTATTTGCAACCGATTCTCCGGCATAGCGTTCCTCTTTTGAAAAACTTAGGTAAGGAAAGTAAATAAATGGTAAAAAAACGGTCATAGCATGATGGCCAATTCCAAACCTGCCAAAATGCTCAACAAATTTTATCAATATCCAGATGGTGATAAATTGTCCTGCTATCGGAACCAATTGAAAAAAGAACCACCACTTTTTTAATTTTAGTTTTTCAACGATGCACCAGGTATTGTAAAATGGAACCAGTGCTTTCCAGCCCGGAATGCCGGCTTTTATAAACATGCTATACATACCAATATGCCAACCGATGGTGGCAACAATAAAAATAATCAAACCTATGCTCATACGTAAAATTTTATCAGGGCCAAAAGTACCATAATTAAATCTTTGATAATAATTTACATTAAAAATGTTTTGAAATGTTTAACAGCCTGTTATATAGCATTTTTGTGAACTATTTTCAACTCAAAACTTTGATACTTTGCAATAATACGGCTTGTATAATTACGGGCTTTCTTTAAAACCTGGATGTAAATTATAAACAGCCAGAACAATCAATTCAAAACCAACCGTATCAGACCGTTGCTAGTCCAGAAAAAAATAAACATTGTATGTACTTAAAATTTAATGAAGAAATCTTGTGGTGTTGTAAACTTCTTTTTCTTACTTTGCCACTTAATTAAAAAAATTAAAATCTTTTTATGGTTGAGTCATTTGAAAAAATACCCGTAAATATATTTGCCACTCCGATTGAGGGGTCAATATTTGCTGCTGGTGAAATAGCATCGTTGATCCGGCAGAAACAGCAATCAGGACAGAACTGTGTTTTGGGGCTGGCAACGGGCTCCTCCCCCATTAGTCTTTACAGGGAGCTGGTGCGGATGCATAAAGAGGAAGGTTTAAGTTTTCAAAATGTAGTCAGCTTTAACCTGGATGAATACTATCCACTGGAAAGAGAAGCTGTTCAAAGCTATTGGAGCTTTATGCACCGATACTTATTTAATCATGTGGATATTAAACCCGAAAATATCCATATCCCGAATGGTGGCTGGGCAAAAGATGATATTAAAAAGCATTGTTATGAACTGGAAGAAAAAATTGAACAGGCCGGTGGAATTGATCTTCAAATTTTGGGGATAGGCAATAACGGACATATAGGTTTCAATGAACCTGGTTCAAGTATCTATTCTAAAACAAGACTCGTTACACTGGAAAACTCCACCAGGATTGCCAATGTAAAAGACTTTCAAAACATAACCCGTGTGCCACGACTGGCCATTACTGCAGGTATCAGCACTATTATTAAAGCTAAAAAAATTATATTGCTTGCATGGGGTTTTAAATCGGCCGTTGTTGCAAAATCGGTTGAAGGGAACGTTACAGAGCAGGTTCCTGCAAGTTTATTGCAAACACACAATGACTGCATTTTTGTAATAGATGAATTGGCCGCTTCTGAATTAACCCGGATCAAATATCCCTGGTTGACCGGCGAAATTGAATGGACACCGAAAATGATTCGCAAGGCTGTCACTAATATGATCTTAAAAACAGGCAAGCCGGTATTGATGCTCACCAATAAAGACTACAATGATTACTCGCTTGGAGATTTGCTGGTAGAAAAAGGCGATGCCTATGAAATAAATCTGCAGGTGTATTACATGCTTCGGGATACCATTACCGGATGGCCGGGTGGAAAACCAAATGCAATATTGCCTGGACATCCGGAAAGAAGTGAAATACAACCGAAATGTTGTATGATTTTTTCTCCGCATCCGGATGATGATATCATTAGTATGGGCGGAACGTTTATGCGCTTGCACGACCAGGGACACGAAGTGCATGTGGCCTATCAAACGAGCGGCAACATCGCAGTTACGGATGAATTCGTTACCCGCTTTCTTGATTTTGCAGTAGGTTTTGAAGACCTCAGCGGAATAGACAGCAGCATGTCGAAAGCTATTTTAGAAAAGGCCCGCCACTTTTTGGATAACAAAGAAACCAACCAATTAGACACCGACCAGATCCGGCAAATAAAAGGACTGATCAGAAGATGCGAAGCAAAAGCTACCTGCAGGTACGTTGGTTTAAAGGATGAACAGATCCATTTTCAAAACCTGCCATTTTACGAAACTGGTACCATTCAGAAAAACCCGATGGGCGAAGAAGATGTACAAATAACAATGGCACTGCTGCGAAAAATAAAACCGCACCAGGTATTTTGTGCCGGTGATCTTGCTGATCCACATGGCACACACAAAGTTTGTCTTGACGTTATATTTGAATCATTCAAAAGGATTAAAGCAGCGGGTGATGAATGGATAAAAGATTGCTGGGTATGGTTATACAAGGGAGCCTGGCAGGAATGGGATATCTCTGAAATTGAAATGGCCATACCAATGAGTCCAGACCAGGTGATGAAAAAACGTTATGGTATTTTTATTCACCAGTCGCAAAAAGATATGGTGCCATTTATGGGTGACGATAGCCGTGAGTTTTGGCAAAGAGCGGAGGAAAGAAACAGCAATACGGCCGATTTATATGCCCAACTTGGGTTGACCAAATACGCAGCCATGGAAGCATTTGTAAGATGGCATTACTAAAATTAGCTACAATAAAAAAGGGTTTCAACTTAGCTGGTTGAAACCCTTTTTTGTATTCATTATTTATTTCACACCTTTTTCCGAGGCCGCCAATTTATTTTTCTGCCTAATGAACTACCGTTAATTTAAAACCGGAATTGACGGTGGCTGATGCTGCCGGATTTACCTGAATACTTCTGCAAAAAGCATTTGAATTTACAAGCACTATTCCGTTATTAATGATTACATCGGTGTTGGCATCGGGTATGGTATTGCAATTCCAGTTTGCAGGATTTTCCCAGGCATTGCTGACCGATCCATTCCAGGTACTTGTAAAACCAATTGTAAATACCGAACCATTGCTGCCATCTACCACGCAACGATATTGATAACCCGTCCAGGCAGAAGGGGCATTGGTTATTTGCAAGGAGCCGGTCGTTACCCCTGCGTAATTTGAATTATTGGAAATATTTGTAAACCCTCCACCGGTATTTACCTGCCACTGATAAACCAAACCTGTTAAACCAGCATTTAGGCTTGTAGTGGAAGAAGCAGCACAAAGTTGAGTCCAGGGAGTAGCTGATATGGGCGTAGAAAAAGGTGTACAATTATTGATCGATACTCCCCAGCCACTTAAAGCGCCACCATCGTCATTAAAATTATCTTTTATTTTTAGTGTCCAGGTGCCCAGACTGTTTTCTCCATTGAATATGGACAGTGGATTTGCAGGTTTTGCCGTTTGGCTGCCTGTTGGTGGACAGGGAATACTGGCCAGGGTCGCCTGGTCATCCAGATTAATATCAAAATTGACATTGTTACTACAAACCTGATCAAATAATATAACACTTGTACCTGCAGGACTGGTTAGTGTTACCGTAAGGTCCCCTACATAACTATGGGTACCAGTTAGTCCTACAATATTCAGATCATTGATTACACCTGCAATGGCAGCAGGAATCACAATGGTGGAAAGAATTAACGGAGTGCCGGAAGAAGATATTAATTTAGGCACATCAATGCTGCTTTTGCAGGGAGGAATTCCGGTTTTAAAAACACCCCGATAGGAAGGTGTACTTGCAGCGCAGTCATTGTTGGTGGTTACTCTCCAATAATAAATTGTATTTTCTGCTAGTGGGTTTGTTAAAACGCTTGGCAGCGTTGTAATATTTGTAATGGTTTGCAGGATAGGTGCAAACGTGGTTGAAGTAGATATCTCAAGTTTATAAAAACTTGCCCCTACCACCGCCGACCAGTTAAATGCAGGAAGTAAGGGTACACCAATTGCATTGTAAAGTGGTGCACTAAGGGTTGCAGTAGCCACGGGGGTATTGGTAACTACAAAAGGAATCACCCTTGTTTTATTAATTGAGCCTGCCACACCCGTTATTGTAATATTATAAGTTCCATTTAACAATGAACCGGTACTGTTTAAAGTAACAGATGTAACAGCGCCAGGAGCAATTGGGTTTACTCCAAAAGAAACAGTAGTTCCCGCCGGATTGCCTGATGCCGATAAATTGATGGGAGTGGTAAATCCCGCCAACGAAACCGTATTTAAGTTAACAGACAAATTATTTACACCACATACTGCTAATGGAACCGGACTATTGAATACAAAGTCGGGTACAGTTGAATTTTGAATTGAAAAATCGGCATTTGAAATATCATAAAAAATATTGCCTACCGCAGAAATTCTTATCCTGGCTGATGAAGTCACATTGTTAGGCACTTGTATTTCATGCACTCCATCATTGGGTGTGCTGGCGGCAATGATAACCGGATAAGTATTACCGCCATCTGTTGATAACTCAATCTTTACATTACTACAGTTGATGGGGCCCAATGCGGTACCAGATGGGTCCCAGGTGATTGTTTTGAAATCGTTCACCAGCCACGTAATGCCATTTGCGTTGGGATTGGTTACCAGAAAAGGTCCAGCCGTTGCATTAACAGTAATGGCAGTTTCATCAAAACAAACACCGCCTCCTCCTGCCCGATTGTCCCGGGCTGTAAGGCGGAAATTCATAGTGCGTGCATAGGTTGGTAATATTTCACCTTTGGTTGTAGCATTATTTATCACGTCCTGAATAGTTGGAAAAAACCGGACCGGTGTAGATTTTGGAACGAATGACCTGAATAATGGAGCATTACCGGAAGGATTGTTCCAGGTACTAAAGGTGCCACCAACATCTATTTGTTCCCAGCTAAAAGTAAGCACATCACCATTGGCATCTGATGCCGTTCCTGAAAGATTAAAAGGAGTTGATTTTGGAATTACATAATCAAGCCCTGCATTTACAACCGGGGGATTATTACCAGTAGAGGAAATTAATGCACAATTATTTCCTCCGTTGTTGATAGCGTAGTTAGTAATCTCATTTAAACTGATCGCATGAAACTGGGCGTCGCTATTGGATTGCAAATTATCCGATAAACAAATGCCTGCGTAAGCCATTATCGTGCTTCCACTTCCAGGCTCTGCATTGGTGGTTGAAGATGTATTGTTGTTGCAAAATCCAACAAATGAATTAAACGTATGATTGGCTCCAAACTGATGCCCGAGCTCGTGCGCAACATAATCAATATCATATCCATCACCAATAGGATTTAATGATCCGGTTATACCTCTTGCCTTCAAGCCGGCAGTGCATACTACACCTAAAGAAGCGAGGCCGCCGCCCCCAGTACTAAAAGTATGGCCAATATCATAGTTTGCATTGCCAATGCTGTCGTCAATCACTTGCTGACTCTCGTTAATCAATGTGTTGGGATTAGTATTACCAGTAAATGGATCACCTGCGACTTTCGTAAATATAATCTTCGATTCAGCGGCTACTAATACCAATCTGATGGCCAATTCCCTTTCATATACGCCATTTACCCGATTGGTGGTAAGTACAATTTTTGCCAGTGCATCTGTCACCGTTGGCGTTGGAAGCCCCGTAGCAGCAATAGCATATTCGTGGGTGCAGGCAATTGCCAGCCGGTACGTTCTCAATTGTGTTCCCACGCAGGTTCCACCAGCTAATACATTATTGATAGCAGGTCTGTTTAATGCCCCGGGAGGAATCAAGGGGCCCATCTCAGCAAAAACTCCTTTTTTTTGATAATCTTTTTTATAATAGGAAATATAATGGGTAGTAGTTTGCTGATCATAAGGATCAATATATACAGCCCCGCTCAACGGTGAAAGAATCATCGCATTTAAACCAAACTGTGTCCAATCCAATTTAAGGATGGCTGTAGGATCATCAATCCCCTGACCTGTAAATGATTTTATACCAGGGTTTGCAGCAGCAAGTTCGGGTGCCATAACGGAACTTTCCCAAACCCGAAACCTGGCTACAGTGCCATCGGGCATAGGCAAATTTAAAACCGGGGCAAATTCCCGGATGAGGAGGTTTTGTTCAAGCGGCAGTAATTTTAAAAAAGATTGCAAGCCTGTAGCATTCAGATTCAACGTGCGATATTTAACTGGAATAATAGCTCTTTTTTGTTTTGCATTTCTAAAAGAAAGTTCAGGAGAATCTGTAAAAAATGCATTTTGAGCCAGCCCGCCATAAGCTGTAGCAGAAAAAATAAACAACATAATAATTTTCTCAGCAAGGAATTTCATAAAAATAATTTGGTAAAAAGTTGAGCCATAAGCTGCACGTATAGTGCATTTTCGATTTAAAATTGAATGCTGGTTTTAATCAAGGATAAATTCCATCTCCATAAAGGTTTAAGTTGAATATTATTGTCTGCCTTATCAAACGGACGGCTTTCCGACAAAAAATATTGCCCAGCCACCTTTTTGCTCAGCCTGATAATATCTTCTGCAAAGCCTCATTTACTTCTGCTGCTTTATTCATGATCATAAAATGGCCACCATCTTTAATGATATAAGTTGGCGAAACATTATTTACCGGAAATATTCTATCAGCATCGCCATGAACATGATAAATAGGAGATGGCTGCAAATCGTTGCGCCAATTCAATACCTCGTTAATTGCCCAATCCATATAAACCTGCGGTGCATTTCGTCGGTAGGAACGAACCAATTCTATTTCATCGGGAAGTGTAATACCAATAAATTTATTTTGGATTGGCTCCGTGAGCCTGGAGGAACGCATGGGTAATATTCTGTTCAGCTTCAGACTACCTGCCAGCCTCATCCATCCGGGCAACTCTTTATTTGATTTTATACTGGAGATCAATATTATTTTCTCAACAGGTACTAGCTTTGAAATTTCTATACTCATCATTCCGCCAAAAGAGAGGCCCATTAAAATTGGATTTTCTGTGGTAATACCTTTGCTCATCCTGGTGGCATATTCGGTAATGCTTTCTTTTGACAAAGGGGTTAACCAGGGCAAACAAATTAAATCATATCCTTCCACCTTTAAACGGGAAAAAGCCCGTTCATCTGCGCCCAGTCCACTGATACAATAAATTGTTTTCATTTTGCAAGGTGGTTTTTTGAGGTAAATAATGGCTAAAAATGAAGAATGAAATATTGATTAACACCATTCAATCCATCATCGAATCATTAACTAAATACTGTGCTCCATTGGTGCATTTCAAATCCATCAAATTCAAATGCCAGTAAAAATAAAAAACTATTTGTTTGGCAGAACATAGGTTTCAACGTCTTCCAGGTTAATACTTTTTCCGGAAAGAATGATCAATCGTTCTACCACATTTCTAAGTTCACGGATATTCCCCGTCCAATTATATTGCTTTAATAATTCCATCGCATCTTTTTCGATCACTTTTTTCGTTTGTCCATATTCGGTTGCAATCATTTCAAGGTAATAATCAATCAAAGCCGGAATATCTTCCCGCCGGTCGTTCAGTGATGGAACATGCACTATAATTACACCCAGCCGATGATAAAGATCCAGCCGGAAATTTTTCTCATCCACTTCTTTCAACAGATCTTTATTGGTTGCTGCTACTACTCTCACATCTACATTGATATCCTTATCTGCACCCACTCTTGTGATTTTTCCTTCCTGTAACGCACGCAATACTTTGGCTTGCGCACCTAAACTCATATCGCCTATTTCATCTAAAAACAACGTTCCGCCGTTTGCCTGTTCAAACTTTCCAATTCTTTGTTTAATGGCAGAGGTGAATGAACCTTTTTCGTGGCCAAACAATTCGCTTTCAATCAGCTCACTTGGTATGGCCGCACAGTTCACTTCTACCATCGGTCCGGTTCTGCGGTTACTTTTTTCGTGCAGCCATCTGGCAACCAATTCTTTTCCCACACCGTTTTCGCCGGTTATTAAAACCCTTGCATCCGTTGGTGCTACCTTTTCAATGGTTTCCTTTATTTTTTTAATCGGGGCACTATCACCAATCATTTCCTGCACTTTACTTACCTTCCTTTTAAGCACTTTGGTTTCAGTAACCAGCGTCTGCTTATCCAATGCATTTCTCAAAGTAATCAGCATGCGATTAAGATCCGGCGGTTTACTGATGTAATCAAATGCACCTTTTTTAACCGCTTCTACCGCAGTTTCAATATTACCATGCCCGCTAATAACGATGATGGGCACATCCGGATTGATCAGCTTTGCCTTTTCCAAGAATTCAAGTCCGTCCATCTTAGGCATTTTAATATCGCAGAGCACCACATCGAAAGCAGCACCGGTAAATTTCTTTAATCCTTCCTCGCCATCTGCAGCTTCTTCTATTTTGTAACCTTCATAACTTAAAATTTCAGATAAAGTGTTTCGAATTGCTCTTTCATCATCTATTATGAGAATGCTTGCCATGTTAATTTTTATTTTTTTGTGGATTAGAAGCGTAATTGCATTCCAACCAGGAACTTCAAAATTAATGATTTATGCAGTCCAAACCGTATATCCTGTTTTGCCTCTTTATAAGTGTATCCTGTAATGATAACGCCGCATATTCTTCCCAATCTATTAGCAAGGTTGAAAAGTTGTCGATTCCCACTAATGGCGAGTTGAATCCCTATAAAAGCATTAACGAAATACCATTGCCCGCTGGATTTAACAGATCAAAAGATAGCAATGGCTTGTTTTCAGAATGGCTTAGGCAACTTCCATTAAAAAGAAACAAAACGGTGTATCAATTTGATGGCAAGATGAAAGCAAATCAAAGCGCACAATTTGCAGTGCTAGATATTACCGTTGGCAATAAAGACCTGCAACAATGCGCAGATGCAGTAATGCGCTTAAGGGCCGAGTATCTGTTTAGCATTAAAAAATATGTGGCAATTTACTTTACAGACAACGAGGACAAAGGCTACCAATTTAATCCCCCCTTCACTTCCGGTCATTTGCAGCAATATCTGCAGGGCGTATTTGGTATATGTGGTACCGCGTCTTTATCTAAACAACTCAAGCGGATTCCAATGAATGATATGCAGGCTGGCGACGTAATGATCAGGGGCGGATTTCCGGGGCATGCCGTTATGGTGATGGATGTTGCCACTACTCATTCAGGGGAAAAGATTTACCTGCTGGCACAAAGTTATATGCCGGCACAGGATATCCATTTGCTGGTGAATCCGACCGATATAGGATTATCACCGTGGTACCAGGTGAGCGAGGCCGCATTGATTCAAACTCCGGAATACCATTTCAGGAAAGGGGAATTGAAGCGGTGGTGAAGGAAGGGACGGAAAGGGAAGCCTCTAAAACTGAAGGGGACTTTTGGAAGCGTTAAATATTTTGAAGTTACTGATGACAAATAGCAGCATGATTTCAAATAAATCTAAAAATTCGAATAGATCTTGGGCGGCTAATAAAAACCAACCGGAGAAAAAAAGCCCACCAAAAATTTTGATGGGCCAACAGACTTTAAAGGGTCGATAAAGATGCTAAGAACTAAATTCATTCCGATGTTCCGGCTTCTGGAGTTTGCGGTGTCGGATTGATCATTCCTTCTGCTACCGTTAAATCGACCGGGCGGGTAATTTTGATATTACCTTCTTCTCCTTCTATCAGGTGTACTTTCATACCGAAAGCCTCTGCTACCGTAGCTTCATCGGTGAATTTGTCTTTGTAGTCGATTTTATAGGCCGGTAACAAAATTTTACTATGAAAAGTTTGAGGGGTCTGTACCAGCTTGATTTTGCTGCGTTCCAGCGGCTCATTACTCTCTTCATGCACCATCCTTACACTATCTTTTGAGTCAATAACGGGAATGGCTGATCCAAATTCGATGGCGGCATCATGACAACGATGGATCAGATCGGTGGTTAATAAACACCGAACCCCGTCGTGAACAAATATGATGCTCTCCTCGGTAATTAACTGCAAACCGTTCTGAACCGAATGGAACCTTGTTCTGCCACCTGCTGTAATTTTTATTCGATCATAGTCAAAAAATGCATCAATGATTTCCTGCCCTGCTGCAATATGATCTTCGGGCAATACCAAAATAATCTCCAGATCTTTATATGATTTCAAAAAAGTATTGATCGTATAATACAATACTGGTTTACCATTTAATAGTAAAAATTGTTTGGGCATATTTGCATTCATCCTGCTGCCGCTGCCTCCGGCAACTATTACTGCATATTTTTTCATCACTGCAAATTTATAAATATTCAGGTACAATTGAATTATGTAAGTATTTTGCACGTATGTTTTTGAAAAAAAATAGCTGCGTTTTACTGATCTGCATTACTTTTTTTAGTTGTAATACCCGTGAAAAGCAATTACAGCATGTAATGGCCCTGCAACAAATGAATGATTTGGCTACGGTGGAATATGTTGTAACTAAAATGATCCGGGCAAACGACAATCAAACCTGGTATAAAATAGGCGATAGAAAAATACTGATGAGTTGTAAAGCTACCATCACCGCCGGCATAGACCTGTCATCCATCACAAAAGAACAGGTTGTGGTGGAAGACAAAAGCATTCAACTATCATTGCCGCATGCCAAATTAATTTCCATCAATATTAAACCAGAAGACATCAATATTGAATACCAGGAAGTGGATCTTTTGAGACAATCTTTTACGAGTGAGGAAAGAAATGCTTTGGCGTTGCAGGCAGAAAATCAACTAAAAGCCAGCATATCGGAATTGGGTGTATTGCAAACGGCGGAAACAAATGCCTCTTTGTTTGTTAGCAATTTTCTTGGCCGGCTTGGCTACGAAACCATTCAAATTAATTTTGACCAATATAAAACGATCAAAAACTAAATGCGCAAAAGGTTAACAAGGTTTATTGTATTGATGCTGCTGATTCTGGCAGTAATTTATGCAATGCAACGCATAAAACTACTGCCCTCTTTTGCTGATATATTCAAGAGTCAGCCGGTTGAAATTGAAAACACGGTTATACTTGTGAAGGAAATCAATAGTCTTGCTCAGTTAATTACTATCTCCGCCTACAATGAAATAGCCATCGATTCAACCAAAAAAGGATGGTCGCTTTTCAATAATCCTTTAATTCCAAGTTTACTAAATCTTCCAAATTTAAAAAAGGCAGATTACAAACTGGTTTTGATTGGAAAGGGGAAAATATTGGCAGGTGTAAACCTGGCTAAACTAACAGCTACAGATGTTTTTATACAAAAAGATTCTGTGTCGGTGATGTTGCCCAAGGCTGAAATATTTCAGGTAATTCTTAACCCTTCTGGCTTTGAGGTATTTGAAGAAACCGGAACCTGGACAGATGATGAAGTGAAAGCAGTAAAAATTAAATTGAGAGAAAAGCTGGTGGCGAATGCGTTGAAGGAAAATATTTTAAAGAAGGCCGGAACCAAAGCTGTGTCGGTAATGGAAAACTTTTTAAGGGCTGCAGGCTTTAAAAAAGTTACGGTCGTCATTCGCCTATGAAAAGAGAGGTAAGTAAAAAGTGTAATGTTGAATGGTGAATGGTCAATGGTAAAATCGGGAGTGCTGCTACTCTTTTCTACAATTAATTTTACTTTCCAAATATTTTTGACCAATTTAAATACTACATTAGCTGTTCCTTAAAAACGATTTGCTTCACCATTTATCAATCATTCTACATGCTGCAATATATTCTTGCGTTAGACCAGGGC
>JBBQKO010000006.1:0-44220 GCA_038327005.1 Chitinophagales bacterium
GTGGTGAGCAGGTCAAAGCTAAAAGATTACCAGCCCGTGCAGCAGGGAAAAGAAACTTATCTGCTTACAAAGTCTAAAAAAATAATAAGGTTGTCATTGGTGAAAAGTGAAAAATATACAGATAGTTTTTTGAAGGTAGAAAGCCCGGTCAAAGGAATGAAAGAGCAAGGTATTAAAAACAGATTGGAGCAGGGATATGAGCAAATGCTTGAACTGATCAAACAAGGGTTGTTTAAACCAAGAGGCATTAAAAAGGCCGATAAAGTGCAACAAAGAATTGGCAAGGCCAAACAAAAATATCCATCCATTCATCATCTGTACAACATCACGCTTGATATTGACACTGCTACACAAATAGTAAAAAATATTTACTGAAAAAAGGATATGGAAAAAGCCGAAGAAGCCAGTAAAAAATTGGGAATCTATTTTTTAAGAACAAATCTGGAAGATACAGATGAAGCATTGGAATGGATGATTTACAATACCATAAGGGAGATAGAATCTACCTTTAGAATATTGAAAACAGATTTAGACCTGCGGCCGATCTATCATAAAAATGATCAATCAACCATGGCGCACCTGCATCTAGGAATATTGGCCTATTGGCTTGTAAACACCATCCGGTATCAGCTAAAACAATCAGGTATTAAAGATGACTGGAAGGAAATAAAAAGAAAAGCATCCACACAAAAATCTGTGCTGACAACAGCGCAGAACAGTTACGATAAAATAATACAAATAAAGCGATGCTCCGAACAAACCGAAGACCTCAGGAAAATCCACAATGCCCTGAAACAAAAAAAATCGAAACCTTTTAAGCAAATTAAATTTGTAGTACACAAACCGCCACTCGAAAAAATCAAAACGCAGGCTATCGCTCAATTTAGCGATTCATAACTGCAATGTGGGTTAATATAGCTTACCTCAGTTATTTTCCAGCCAATCTACCTTCAAAAAACGGATAAATCATGCTCCAAAAAAACTCCCCCTAAACTATCACTATTCGTTGTTTGCGGTTGCTTTTGTTCGTAACCCTTGCACTGCTGGATTTTTGAAACATAAATGTTTTTTATGCAAATTATATTAAACATTAATAAAAACTTATCGGTTATTTCCGTCAGATTTGCAATATAAAAAAATAAAACCATGATAGCAAAGGCTTAAAAAAAATTCCAAATAAATTAAAATAGCTCCATCGAAATACTATAAGCGTTTACATACTATGTCACAAAATCTCACATCACTTATTGCAGTTCTTTCCCCACTGGCTTTTGTCGCCATCGCCATCGCTTCATGGTTTCAACCGGGTTTTAAACCCAAACAAATCATAACGATGGGCAAAACTGTCACCGTTATAAGCTTAGCCATCGTTTTATATTTAAGCATCAATGTCTACCAGCATGCGCTCATTCAATCTGAATTGATAGGTATTGGAGATTTCGGTTTTAGCCTACGGCTTGACTCCCTAAGTATTATTATGCTTGCAATGATTTCCCTACTTGGATTTATTATTGTAAAATACAGTGTGAACTACCTGGATGGCGACCAACGACAAGGCGCATTTATGGGCCGGCTTGCTGCAACCATTGCTGCCGTTCAATTGCTTGTAATCTCCGGGAACCTGGGTGTACTGCTGATATCATGGATTTTAACCAGCATCTCCTTACACCGGTTACTACTATTTTACAGCGACAGGCCGGGTGCTCAACTGGCAGCAAAAAAGAAATTCATCCTTGCCAGATTGGGCGATGCTTGTCTATTAATCTCCATCGTTTTACTCTATCTTCAATTTGGTTCCGGAAATCTTGAAGTCATTTTTAGCACTATTAAAAACAGCGGTTTATCTTCACCTAAGCTGGAATTGACAGCATTGTTTTTAGCACTGGCGGCAATGCTTAAATCAGCTCAATTCCCTACCCATGGCTGGTTGATAGAGATTATGGAAACCCCTACTCCCGTCTCTGCCTTGTTGCACGCAGGTCTTTTAAATGCGGGCCCATTCTTACTGATCCGAATGTCGTTTGTAATGGAAACAAGCGCCTATACTTCCATATTCTTAATCATTGTAGGTGGGTCAACGGCACTCTTTGCCTCGGTAGCATACCTTACGCAAACGTCGGTAAAAACTGCACTTGGATACTCCAGTGTGGGTCACATGGGCTTTAGTTTAATGACCTGCGGTTTAGGTGCATATTCGGCTGCATTGCTCCATCTGGTAGCTCATTCATTTTACAAGGCGCATGCATTCTTATCATCGGGAAGTGTAATTGATTTGGTGAGAGCTGCTAAAGTGACCAGGGTAAAACAATCTTTTCATCCATTTAAAATTGCATTGGGTGTTGCAATGGCTTTAGCGCTTTACACCACTTTTGCCTGGTTTTGGGGAATTGATCCAATAAAAGATCTATCGCTGTTGCTTATTGGCACCATCATTATAATGGGACTTTCCAAATTGTTTACGTCGGCCATTTCAAGCAAATTGAATTTTAAATTACTGGCCCAGGCAACAGGGCTCGCACTATTGGTAACTGTTGCATTCTTCTCTTTAGAATCTGGAACCCACGCACTCATTGCTTCGCAAATACCGGATTTAACCGTGCCGCAATGGGGAAAAATAATTGCAGTTGGGTTTATATTAATCGCTTTTGCCATGGCGGTTTTTATCCAGCTAATAGCACCTCAACTATCCCAAAAAACATTTTACAGGGCACTTGCAATTCACATCAGAAACGGATTTTATGCAAATGCGTATTTTGACAAATTGGTAGGTGCGTTGCACATTCATTCAACCGAAAAAAGAACTGAAATTACGCAGGTTGAATTTGAAAATACTATTAAAAAAACTCTGGAAACAAAAGTATTGCAAGAACAAGTTTCTTAAACAAAAAAGATTAAAACACACAAATGGAACAACTAGTTTTAACCTCAGATAAGGAAATAGAAGCAACCACACTTGTAGCCTGCATGCGCAAGGCTTGTAAAAAAATTGCCCCTGTTTGGCCTTTGGAAAACTTTGTAGCGGTGAACCCATACCTGGGATTTAGTAATCAAAAATTCGAAACAACGGCTCAGCAACTGAACTCCATAGCTGGAATCCAAATGACCTTACCTACTTCCTTCTACCAAAATAAATGGCTGGAGGGAAAAATAGTTCGTGAAGATATAGAGAATGCATTGGCAAAAAAATCTTCAATGATAAAGAATGCGGATGCCTTCCTGAAAGGACTCAGCAAAATGGATGATGCCAATCAAAATTCTTCCTCCATCAAAACCTTAATAGATGTAGCAGCACAAGTCACTAAAAAAGATTGGAATCGTTTTGTCATTGCCAGGATATCTACCTGGGCTGCTTCCTATTTTGACAACGGACAAGCTAGTTGGGTAGCGGCCGATAAAGAAGCAGGTATTTTTATGGCCTGGAAAAGTGAAGCGGAAGTGGATCCTACGCCGGAAATTTCGGGATTGAAAAACTTTCGAAAAACGGTAAAGAATTTGCCGGACGATTCATTCCAAGCCTTGCAGGCAGCGCTACAAATACTCAATTTATCGCAGGAAGATTTAGACTGCTATTTTCATCGCCTGTTGATACGGGTTGGTGGGTGGTCGGCATTTGTGGCCCGGCTGGATTGGGATAGCGAATTGTATGGAGGAAAAGATGGAAAACTAATTGAATTCCTCGCTGTTCTTACCTGTTGGGAAGCCTGTTTATTTCAATGCATTGAAGGCCCGGAATTACGAGACAAATGGATGCTGGCTAAGAAAAACGAAGTTCCCACCAGGCTTAATCAACAGCTTGCAGAAAAACTTATTTTACAGGAAGCATTTGATGTAGCATCTCAGCGGGAACTCATAGCGAAATTTAAAGAATCCAACGCATCGAATCCAGATAAAAACGAACAGCTAAAGGCGCAGGCAATTTTTTGTATTGATGTACGCTCTGAAGTATTTCGCAGAAATCTTGAACTGGTTGATCGGGGAATTGAAACCATTGGCTTCGCCGGATTTTTTGCCTTCCCAATTAATTTTATACCGCTGGCACATGCAACCGGAGAATCTCAATGCCCGGTACTTTTGAAAACAGGCCCAACCATTTTAGAAGAAATTCCTGATACAGAAGCCAACACGTTGGCCTATAAAAGCCGTGTACTTCAGTATCAGGTAAAACAAATTTGGAGATCCTTTAAATCAGGAGCTATTAGCTGTTTCAGTTTTGTTAGCCCCATCGGTCTATCCTACCTTCCCAAACTTTTTACAGATGCATTTGGCCTTACCCGTCCTGTACCGCATCCTAACAATTCGGGTTTGGCAAAATCGGTTTCAAAACAAAAAAGTGTAAGCCTGGAGGTGGCGAAACATGAGCATCTGACCGTTGGTGTACCGTTGGAGCAACAAATTCAAATGGCAAAAAATGCGTTGAATGCGATGTCGCTTACCGAAAACTTTGCACGTTTTGTATTGATCGTTGGTCACGGATCTACAACAGTAAACAACCCACATGCAACCGGTCTTGATTGCGGTGCTTGCGGAGGACATTCCGGAGAAGCCAATGCGAAAGTGGCAGTTGCAGTGCTTAACAATAAAGCTGTTCGGAAACAGTTAAAACTTGAAAACATAAACATACCAAACGATACCTTTTTTCTGGCTTGCCTCCACGATACCACTACAGACGAAATCAGCATTTATAACGAACTTAATGTGCCCAACCACCAAACCCAGTATTTGATTGAACTTAAAAAATCATTGACCAAAGCAGGTCACGCCGCCCGTGCCGAAAGAGCCTTACGAATGACAATTGAAGGAAACGTAGATGCAGCCATAAAAAGCCGCAGCAAGGACTGGTCGCAGGTTCGTCCGGAGTGGGGATTGGCGGGCTGTACTGCTTTTGTAGTTGCACCACGGGAAAGAACCAAAAATTTAAACCTCGGAGGTCAATCCTTTCTTCACTCCTACGACTGGAAAAAAGACGAGGGGTTCTCTATTCTTGAGTTAATAATGACGGCACCGATGGTGGTTACCAACTGGATTAACATGCAGTATTATGCCTCCACGGTGGACAATAAACACTTTGGTTCTGGTAACAAAACCCTGCACAATGTAACTGCCGGCTTAGGCGTATTGGAAGGTTATTCCGGAGACCTGAGAGTTGGGCTGCCATTGCAATCGGTACATGACGGCGAAAACTACCAGCACGAACCAGTGAAGCTAAATGTAATCATAGAAGCTCCACTTGAGGCAATGAATGCCATCCTTGAAAAACATAAGCATGTAAGAAACCTGTGTGATAATGAGTGGCTTCACCTGCTTGCAATGGATGCAGAAGGGAAAGTAGCTCATCGTTATATTGGCAAGTTAAATTGGGAGAAGATTTAATCAGTCTGCCATACAAAGATGATCTTAAGAAAAATTACAAATAGGGTAATTAATAGTGCCATTTATGAATAAGCTAACTTCCAATGAACTTTCAGGATAATGTTAATGCGGCAGTTTATAAGAACAATGAAATTGGATTCTTACGAATGCGCATCCGGTGTTAGTTTGTGATTTTTTTTTGAACCAGACAGCAGTTTTTCATCCGATAGCTATCGGATTAAGCTTTAGTGGCGTTGCAGTCGATAGCTATCGGCTCTTGTACATTTTATCATTACGGAGCAAAATATCAAATGAATAATTTATTCATTACGTGAGATAGTATTGCTGCATAGGTATATTGCACAAGTGTGCAACCCAACCCTATCCGAATGAATCCGTTTAGGCGGGAAAGATGTCATGAAAAACTTTTGTTCGGTCAACAAATAAAAAGCCCACGTCTTAAAACAAGCGGGCTTTTTTAACCTTGATATGGAATACCGATTTTCAGTAGCAGCAATTAATTTTTCAAACCTATTCTGGAGCATACTTTACTTGCTTCCAGGTGTTCCATTGCTTCGTTCACTTTTGCCAACGGAAATTCTTCTATTATTGGATAGATATCATGGCGAACACAAAACTTGAGCATTGTACGGGTGAGTGCCGGACTACTCAATTGGCTTCCCGCAAATGATTTTTCGCCTGCAATCATTTGAAAAGCAGCGATCAAAAAGGGTTCTAAAACTACTCCCACATTATGCAACCTTCCCTTGGGCGCAAGTGCTGCTATAAGGGAATTCCAGTCTAAACTTACAGCAGTTGTATTCAGGATAAAATTTAAACTTCCTGCTATGGCCGCTAGTTCATCCGGGTCTCTTGAATTGACCACTTTCGTGGCGCCCATAGCCAGTATCTCATCTTTTTTATCAGTGATACCGCACCAATGGGTTTAACCAACCTTCGGTGTATTTCCGGGCACAAAGTTTAGAAAGGAATTGAAAGAGGCATTGTATTTTTTATTGTCCACCTTGTAATAAAAGGCGCCTTTTTTTGAGTTGAGTTTATCTTTATCTTTTAGTTTCAGCAACAGTTTGGTGGAAAGTATTTTGCGGTTGAAATTGCCCTTATCAAATTCTGTATCGTAAACAGCCTGGTACAAACTCTGCAACTGTGGCATTGTAAATTTAGCAGGCAGTAGTTCAAACAACAATGGATGCAAGGCTGCTTTGTACCTTAATTTTTCTTTGGCGAGGTCAACAAACTTTGTGTGATCAAAAATAAGGTTCGGCAGTTCGTTGATCGGCACCCAGGCAGGGTGATAATCTTCGTTGATTTGCTGTTTGTATTTTTGAATATCAATCAATGCAAAATAAGCAACCGATATTGTTCTTTCAACCGTATCACGGTCAGGTGCGGAAAAAGTATGCAATTGCTCCATATAAATACCATCCAGGCCGGTAAGGTTTTTCAAGACCCTTACTGCGGCTCCATCTGAGCTTTCGTTTTCTTCCACAAAACCTCCTACCAGGCTCCACATACCTCTAAATGGTTCAAGGCTTCGCTGAATTACCAATAATTTCAGGTCAACACCATCATAACCAAAAATGATGCAGTCAACCGCAAATAGGAATCGCTTTTGTAGTGAGTAACGCTTCATACCTAATGAATTTTCATGCAGACTATAAATATTAGAAAAAGTATTTTTAAAAAATGGATGGTTAAGGAATTTCTTTTTAGCATCCTTTGATTGTTTAAAAAACGATGACCGGCTTTTTAAAAGGTTTACATTGATCAACGAAACAAAACTTCCAAAGCTTTAAAAACTCCGAAAGTTTTGATGAAATGAATAAGTACTATGTTGAGAATAAAATGAGGTTTCGATATGTGAATTGTCAATGGTGAATGGTCAATTGACAATCGACAATCGACCAATTACCATTTATTGTTCACCATTGACTGTTCACCCTTTACACTTCACTTAAGACTAGTTTTAGTTGATGTTTCATTAAATGGATTCATCTTTTCTGTATACAACTTCCTCAACATTTTTAAACACAATCATTCAGCACTTTGTTAAGGCCAAAGCCCCTAAAACATTATCAATATCTCTACCAGAACTTAACATACAAAGCAAAAATCAACAGCAATGTAACTACAATTAATGCGATGGTGTTTGGTTTTAGTTTAAACATAGTCTTGTCTAATTCAAATGCTTTTGGATTAATTTTTGGTCCGGCCATACTTATTGCAACCATCACAACCATTGTAAACATAAATGACAATCCCATACATATGTGGAAAGGAATTACAAATACATCTTTACCATTTTGAATGGTATGATAAGCGGTGTATAAAAAGGTATCGTTCCCAAATAAAGCCGGTGCAAATTCATTGAATAAAACTGACAAGATAAAACCTGTTAACAAACCGGCGATAGCTGCGGCACCGGTAGTTCGCTTCCAAAACATACCCAATAAGAACATGGCAAATACACCCGGGCTAATATAACCTGTGTATTGCTGTATAAATGTAAATCCACCCTTACCACCAATACCCAATAAATCGTTCCACGTAAATAAAACAGCAAGTACCATTGCAACAAATACGGCAATTCTCCCTGTGTAAACCTGGCTTTTTTCAGAAGATTCCTTTTGAAAATATTTCTTGTGAATATCAAGCGTATAAATGGTGGAAATACTATTTACTTTACCAGCGAGTGATGCAACAATAGCAGCAGTTAATGCTGCAACAGACAAACCTTTTAACCCTGTTGGTAAAAAAGTAAGCACCGCAGAATAGGCGCCATCTTTACCACCAATCAATTGCGGCAAATGACCGCCTTTATATAAAACGAATGCAGCAATACCCGGTAACATTACTATGATGGGCATTAGTAGCTTTAAAAACCCTGCGAATAAAATTCCTGTTCGGGCGGTTTGTAAATCAGCCCCCAGTGCACGTTGCGTAATGTACTGGTTACAGCCCCAATAATTCAGGTTAATGATCCAGATGCCTGCCAGGTAAGAAAGCATACCGGGAAAAGTGATGTATTTATCAATATCATTTTGATTGGAATCAGCAGTTGGTTTAGGAATAATCATTTTAAAATGTTCTGGCGCTTCCTTCATCAATGTTTTAAAACCAGCGATGGCATCAGGTCCCACTCCAAAATATTCGCCTACCGTAGTAAGTGCAATATAGGTAGTTACCAGTCCTCCTATAATTAGTACAGCCACCTGTATTACGTCAGTATAAGCTACCACTTTCATACCACCCAACGATATCAATAGTGCAAACACCGCAAGACCGATCATAATTGGATGAAAATATCCGCCTCCGGCAATTCCATTGATGGCGACGGCACCCAAATACAAAATTGATGTTAGGTTTACAAAAACATACAAAAACAACCAAAACACCGCCATGATTAAAGCGGTTGATTCATTGTACCTCATCTTTAAAAACTGAGGCATTGTGTATATTTTGTTCTTAATGTAAACTGGTATAAACCATACCGCAATAATAATCAACGCAATGGCTGCAATCCACTCATAAGCTGCAACTGCAACACCCAAAAAGAAACCTTCACCACTCATGCCAATAAACTGCTCTGCAGAAATATTGGAAGCAATTAATGAAGCCCCAATCGCCCACCAGGTCAGTGTTCCCTCGGCAAGAAAATAAGCCTTGGCATCGTGCTCGTCCTTTTTACGTTTTCGATAAATACTGTAACCATACCCGGCTACAATTATAAAATACACAATGAACACCATGTAGTCGGCGAAAGCGAGATTTTTATCCATATTGGCAATATTAATTTTAGTGGTGCAAAATAGGTTATTTAAATAATTTTATTTGTTGATTTGGTAAAACACTTCGTTCCACCGTAATTCATTTTTAAAATCATACAGTTTGGTGTCTTTACCAATAAGGGTAAATTCAATCCCTGCCATGTCTGCAAAATCCTGCAGATGTGCAGCGGTTAAATTTTGACTATAGCCAGTATGATGAGCACCACCAGCCAATATCCATGCAGCACATCCGGTCTTCATATCCGGATATGGTTTCCATAAAACACGGGCCACCGGAAGTTTTGGTAAATCATGCAATGGTGTTAACGCCAACACCTCATTTACGAGTAACCGAAAACGATTGCCCATATCTATCAAAGAGGCATTCAATGCAGGCCCTGATTCGGAGTTAAATACCAATCTTACAGGATCAGCCTTACCACCAATACCCAACGGATGTATCTGGCAGCTTGGTTTGCCATGGGCAATGGAAGGGCATATTTCCAACATGTGCGATCCCAAAACCAAAGGATTTTCCGGATCAAAATGATAAGTGTAATCTTCCATAAATGAATTACCCCCCGGCAATCCACTTCCCATTACTTTCATAGCCCGTACCAAAGCAGAGGTCTTCCAATCCCCTTCGCCTGCAAAGCCGTAGCCACTTGCCATCAGGCGTTGGGCTGCAATTCCAGGCAACTGTGTCATCCCATGCAGGTCTTCAAATGTATCGGTAAACCCTTTATAGTTTCCAGCTTCTAAAAATGTACGAATGCCGATTTCAATCTTAGCAGCATCTCTTAATGAGCGGTATTGTTCACCTTCTTTTTTTAAGGATGTCACCATTGTATAAGCTGCTTCGTATTCCTCAATCAGGGCATCAATGGCTTCATCACTTATTTGATTGATCACTGCTACCAAATCACCAATACCATGTGTATTTACTGAATATCCAAACTTTAATTCTGCCTCTACTTTATCGCCTTCTGTTACCGCCACATAACGCATATTATCGCCAAAGCGAACAAATTTTGCTCCCTGCCAATCATTCCATCCGGCCGCAGCACGGGTCCAGGTATTTAATTCTTCCAGCACTTCCGGATCCTGCCAATGCCCTACTACTACCTTTCTGTTTTTACGCATTCTACTTACCATAAAGCCAAACTCACGATCTCCATGCGCACTTTGGTTCAGGTTCATAAAGTCCATGTCAATATCATTCCATGGTATGTCCCGGTTGAATTGTGTATGCAAATGACACAATGGTTTTTGTAAAATCTTCAATCCGCCAATCCACATTTTTGCAGGCGAAAAGGTGTGCATCCAGGCGATGATACCGATACAATTTTTTGTTGCATTGGCTTCTGCACAAATGCTGTAAATTTCTTCGGTACTTTTTACCGTTGGTTTAAAAATTACTCTAACGGGTATTTGATGGGCATCATTTAATGCCGCTGCAATTGTTTGTGAATGCACCGCTACCTGCTTCAGCGTTTCTTCTCCATATAAATGCTGACTGCCGGTTACAAACCAAACTTCGAATGCTTTAAGATTTATCATTGTTGTAAATTTTTATTTTTTTGTTTGTAAGTTTTAGCACGTTATTGTCCGTAATAACTGTCCTTCCCATGCTTGCGCTCAAAATGTTTTTTAATCAATGAATCCTGCAACCTTGGTGCATTTGGATTGATCTGTTCGGTTAACAAGGCCATCTGGGCGATGGATTCCAATACAGCACTGTTGTAGACTGCCTTCGCCGGAGTTTTGCCCCAGGTAAACGGTGCATGGTTGCCAACTAAAATCATTTCAATTTCTTCATAGCTTATACCCCTTTCCTTCAATGCATTCATTATCTGAAAACCAGTCTGGTACTCATAATTACCTTGTATCATTTCATCGCTCATCGGTGGTGCACAGGGAATGTCGACTGTATTGTGATCTGCGTGTGTGGTTCCAAAAATTGGGATGGAACGCTGGCTTTGCGCCCATGCGGTAGCGTAAGTAGAATGGGTATGCACAATTCCACCGATATTTTCCCAGTGTTTGTACAACACCGCATGGGTAAGCGTATCAGAAGAAGGACGAAGGTTTCCATCAACGGTTTTGCCATCAAAATCAACAATCACCATTTTTTCGGGTAACAGTTCTTCATAAGGAACACCGCTTGGTTTGATGGCAAATACACCTGCCGCCCGATCTACAGCACTCACATTTCCAAAAGTAAATAACACCAAACCCAGCTTTGGCAACTGCATATTGGCATCATAAGCCGATTGTCGGATATCCTGATAATTACTCATGTAATTGATTGTTTTCTGTTTTCTTTTTAAAATTTTTTTTCGGTTTCACACTTCTGAGCTATCATTATTCAATCACTCATTTCTCATTTTTCATTTTTCATTGCTCATTGCTCATCACTTATTGCTGATCACTCATCTCTCATTGCTTATTTCTCATTGCTAATTGCTAATTGCTTATTGCTTATTGCTTATTGCTTATCACTCATTTCTCATCGCCCCTGCTTCAACAAATCGCCCAAACTGTTGATAGCGGACGTAGCGTTTTTTGTAAATTGCTACACGGTTCAGGTTGGGTAAATATTCAGCATCAAAGCCCTGTCCCATGGCTATCATTGCATCTTCTACTTTATCGTAAATGCCGGCGGCGGTAGCTGCAAACATGGCGGCGCCCAACGCACAGGTTTGTTCTGATTTGTGAATGCGAATCGGCATATCCATTACATCGGCCATCATCTGCATAATGAAAGGTGATTTTTTGGCAACGCCACCGATACCAATCAATCCTTTTACAGGAACGCCCTCGGCATTAAAACGATCAACGATTGCTTTTGCCCCAAAGCAAGTTGCCTCCGCAATAGCACGAAATATTTTTGGTGCATCTGTTCCCAGACTAAGACCGGAAATTGCTCCTTTTAATAACTGGTTGGCATCTGGTGTGCGCCGTCCGTTTAACCAGTCTAAGGCCAGTTCGTTGCTTTCATCAGGCACAATCATTTCTGCCTGTTTGCTTAATTCGAAAATAATATGATTGGTTGCTTCTTCAATTAGTTTTTCAGCAGTCTCGCCATCGATGATTGCAGATTTTGGCAGTAGGGTTTTTAAAGGCCAGGCCAGCACATTCTTAAACCAGGCATAGGCATCGCCAAATGCCGACTGACCGGCTTCCATCCCCATCATGCCTGGAATAACGGAACCGGGTACCTGCCCACAAATACCTTTGATCAATTTACCTTCCACTTCATTCATGGGTGCTACCAGCATATCGCAGGTAGAAGTGCCCATTACTTTGCTGAGATGGTAAGCTTCAATCTGTCCGCCTACGGCACCCATGTGTGCATCAAAAGCGCCTACTCCAATTACAACATCGGTCGTAAGTCCCAAACGTTGCGCCCATTCAGCCGACAAATTACCCACGGCCTGGTCAGCCGTGTAAGTATCTTTAAAAAGTTTTTCAGTAAATCCCTTCAGCAGGGGATCCAGTGTGGCAAAAAATTCATCAGGCGGCAAACCGTTGAAATCCGCACTCCACAGAGCTTTGTGGCCTGCACTACACACTCCCCGTTTCAATTCTTTTGCATCCGTGCCTCCAGATAACAGGAAAGGTATCCAGTCGCAATGTTCTACCCATGAATACACGACCGCTCTTACTGAAGCGTCTGCACGTAAAACACGTAATAACTTAGCCCAATACCATTCTGAAGAATAGATGCCCCCCACAAACTGGAGGTAATTGGTTTCAAACTTCAGCGCATGGTCATTTATTTCCTGTGCTTCTTTGGTGGCAGTATGATCTTTCCACAATACAAACATCGCATTGGGATTATTTTCAAACGCAGGCAACAATGCCAACGGCGTTCCTGATTCATCCACTGCTACCGGTGACGAACCGGTTGTATCGACTGAAATGGCTTTTACATTGACTGCTACATCAGCACCTGCCTGTTGCAAACAATGCTTGATGGTGTGTTCCAAACCCTCCACGTAATCCAGTGGATGCTGCCTAAATTGGTTTAGAGAGGCATTACAGAAAAGTCCTTTTCTCCAGCGGGGATAATAAAATACGGAGGAACTAATTTCGTGCCCGTTGGCGGCGTTTACGATGATGGAGCGAACTGAATCAGTTCCGAAATCGACTCCTATTACAAATTGATCGTTCATAATTTTGCAGAGCAATGTTTTCGCAAATATAATAATATTTGTATCCTTGACAATTGTTTTTTTATACAGGTTTTATTGCAAATCTTTTTATCAGAAACATTCAGGAAAGACAAGATTTGAGCTATAACATTACCTGCGCTAAAACTAGAGTGACTTACACCGAAAGACTGAAGTTCCGCAACGATTTATTGTTGAACCGAGCGTCCAGATTAAAAATATGGGATTTGTATCGCCGCTAAAGTTCAATCAAGGATATTAGCCGGTTCACAAAAAAAAGCAGCCGAAGGAAAACGGCTGCTTTGAATACTATGTTGATTTTTTATAAAAGAATAATCTATTTGTTGTTTGCTATCAAAGCCTTTTCTTCTGCCCACTTAGCCCTGCCCCATCCTGCTATCACATGTTTTTCGCTGTGGTAGGAGGAACGAACCAACGGTCCACTTTCCACATAATCGAATCCAAGATTATAACCTATTTCTCTTAATTCTTTAAACTCATCCGGATGTGGAAAACGCTGTACCTGTAAATGTTTTTTACTGGGTTGCAAATATTGTCCGATGGTAATTACATCCACATCGCTATCTCTAAGATGCTGCATGGTTTCAACTACCTCTTCAATTGTTTCACCCAGACCGAGCATGATTCCACTTTTAGTACGCATGCCACCTTTCTTTAGAATCCGCAATGTTTCCATACTTTGCCAGTATTTGGCTTGTATGCGTACCTGTTTGGTTAGGCGTTCTACTGTTTCAATATTATGTGATACCACTTCAGGTGCAGCATCAATGATGCGCTGTATGTTTACCAGTTCTGCTTTAAAATCTGGAATCAAAGTTTCCAATGTAGTAGCAGGATTTAGTAACTTGATTGCTTTAATGGTGTTGTACCAAATGATACTTCCTCCATCTGCAATTTCATCTCTGTCAACGGAGGTTACTACCGCATGTTTCACCTTCATCAAATGGATGGCTTCGGCCACACGCTGTGGTTCGTCCCAATCTACAGGCTCAGGTCTGCCGGTGGCTACCGCACAAAAGCCACAGCTTCTTGTACAGATATTACCCAAAATCATAAATGTTGCCGTTCCTTCTCCCCAGCATTCACCCATATTTGGACAATTACCACTTTCACAAATAGTATGAAGCTTATGTTGATCTACTAAATTGCGCACATGCCTGTACTCTTCTCCAATTGGTAATTTTACACGCAGCCAGTCTGGCTTTTTTACTCTTTGTTCTACTAGTCCGTCTATTACAGGTAAATCTATCATTGAATAAAATTATTGTTTTAAAAATTTACAGTTTGAGTAATGTGATCGGTAAACAATCGCACATTTAAAACCAACCTACATTCTTTTTGAAAATTTATTACTGACATTTGCCAGATTTATTTCCGTCTGCCAAACATAACTGAAACATAGATACTGACGAAATACTGTGTAGGCTTTGCATATACGATTTGCGGAATCTTTTTACTGTATAATTCACCTAGCACACCAACTTCAATTGCGTTCAACATTTCATTATATTGCCCGTAATCAAAACGCAATGATGCCTTTCCATACAAACCTGGTGTAACTTTCATTTGTCCCCATCCCTTACCAAATCCTGATCCGGAAACCTGCAAAAAGCTAAGGATATTACCATTGGTAAATAAAGTGCTATCTGGGATATAATTAGCGGCGGAGCCACCTGAACCTGAGTAAAGCGAGCTGTCGTTGGATTCGTAGCGGATTAGTTTTCTGTTTCCTTTAGCCAGATCATTTATTTCAAGGTTATAAGGTCTTAACAAAGCGAGCGAGAGACCGCCACCAAAATTACCAGTTACACTTACACCGTTTCTATTGGTTTTGTTACCAAACAAAATTTGCTGCTGCACGCCAAGTTTAACGGGGTACAGGTAATTGATTTTGCCGTAAATAAATGGAGACGTTGGCAAAGAGAAATTGGTTTGTTTATCTTCTTTGCTGTGTTTCCTTTCGGTGATATCCAGTTGAAATAAGGTTACCTTTTTAATGGATCTCGCCCGTCCTATTTCTAAAAATCCACCATATCCATCATTGGTAAGTTTAAATCCGACGGCGGTATGTTTGTAATAAGCAATTACACCTTCTTCCTCCTGCTTTATAAGGGCATTGATCCGTTGCTTACGTTCGTCCTTTTTTTCCTTTTTAGACATTTGAGAAAAGGAAGGCAATGTTGCAGCTATTGCCAGGCTAATAAAAAATAATTTACGCATATTCGATTTTTACTTCAGTAAATTTATACAAAAATAGTACAATGACAGCAACCATTCATTATGAAGGCAATTTAAGATGTAATGCCCAACATTTACAAAGCGGAACAACAATTGAAACAGATGCCCCAACCGATAACCGGGGCAAAGGGGAACGTTTTTCACCCACCGATATGGTGTGTACTGCACTTGCAACCTGCATGGCAACTACGATGGCGATTAAAGCCAACGACATGAATATTGAGTTAAAAGGGTTAACTGTTGACGTTAAAAAAAACATGGAAAGCAATCCCCGCAGAATTTCAAAAATAGATGTTAAAGTTGTTTTTCCGCCATCGTTGGTACTGGATGAAAAAGACAGAATCATTTTACAAAGAACCGGTGATACTTGCCCGGTGGTAAAAAGTTTACACCCTGACATGGTTTTGAATATAGAATATGTATAATGCCTGGCGGCTGAATTTTTAAGCCATTGTCAGTTTTTCGAAAAGGAAACTGGTTGGATCCAACTGAAAATATGATCCAAACTATTTCCATTGGAATCAGGTAACCGTTGAGGTTGGTTTTAGCAATTTATTTCCTACAGCACATTCCAGACAACGCTTTTGATCGCAGTATTCGTTTTTTAAACGTATGAGTGCTTGTGTGTCAAAAGCGTTTTTAATTTCTATACCTAATTGTGTAAATCCTTTGGTGATATTGTTTTTTTCGGACGTTGATTGTTCCAGCCATTGCAATGCTCTTTCCTTATAAATATTTTCGTTGTGGTGAAATCCATAAGCAAAAAGAATGGGTGCGATGGTATTGATGATAATGGAGTTGATCATTTGGCTTCCAAGATTTTTTTCCCTGAATGCAGTTGGTTCATCAAAACTATAATGATAATGCCAATAATCGTTGGCAGTTACACTCAACAATTTTTTTACATCTACCAGGTGTGCGGTTTCTTTTACAATGGAAAAGAGGTGAATGCTGTTGTGCACCAGCATAGCCAGTTGAGCTAAACGAACTGTTGGAAAATTAGAGGGCCGCATTCTTAAAAAATGAAGCGGCACATGGATCGGTTCCAACCGATACTTTTTACTAAAAAACTGATATTCCTTTTGCAGCAACTTTGGATAGTCTTCTGTAAAATCATTTTTTAGTAATCCTGCCTGTCCAAATAAAAGTGCTTCGGTTTGATGGATCTGGTTTTTATGTTTTGCCAGTATGTTCAGTGGCAATGAACGGGCTATCTGTTCAAACGCATCGTTGTTTACCGTTATACCAAAGTTGCGTGCTATCAGCCACCAAAAGGTTTCTTCCCAGTGGTTATTATTTTCCGTAAGGTATTTCAAAATCACAGTGGCTTTATGCTGCATCCGCTCTACGAGTAGTCGCTCCTTCCAGGCTACCCATATAATTGGCGCAACGGTTTGTATCGTTGTTTCGCAGGCAATAAAGGATTTGGCATTCATTAATTCGTCATACTTTGTAAGCAGTATTTTAGACACCCGGCTTTGCAACTCTAAAACAGGGAAGGGTAAGTGCAAACTGGCATCATCGTTCCAAACCACATGCAATATTACATTGCGGTAGTTTTTATCATCGCTGTGCTTATGATTGTTCCAGTCGGAAGACAGGATATGCAATTCAATATTGCCAGCCCAGGTGGTATTGCCCACCTTTATTTTAGCATCCAGAAAATCGGGGCCCTGGTTGCTGTTGATATTACCGGGATAAATAATGGATAAATTTTCGCCATCTGCGGTGATCAGTTCGTTTTTATTATAAAACTGAAATTGCCAGAGGTATTGCAGGAGACATTCGGTCATGTGGGTAATTTTGGATGGCTGATATTTTATTTTAAAAGACTCAATCAATTTACAACAACCTTTTTTAATATGCAACCTTTTTGAAATATCAGTTTGCAAAAAAAAAATCACACAAAAAAATTGCATGCTTAATAAATATCATTGAATAAAGCCCTATTCATAAACTGCGAATAAAGACCATCAGGGAAAAGCCGTTCACAATGCTTTTGGCAAAGGAGACATTTCACCCATTATACCTGGGAGGCTTCTTTTAAAAACTTACTTAAAATAAAAGTGTTTTTAATTGCGCAAAAAAAGTGGGGGCCGAAAACTGGAACATACAACAATCCGGAGGTAATTGGGTTTGAAATAAAGACGGCTGAGATCAGCCACAATCTCCATTTGAAGCCAAACAGATTAGCAGAAAAAAACTCATTTGTAAATCAAATATCTGCCATTCAAAAAAATATCTATCAAAAAATTAGCCCTGCTTTTTTAAGTTCCTGCACTACCCTGCTCACCGGCAATCCCATTACATTGTAAAAATCTCCGGTTACCGTTTTTATTCCTACTACTCCTATCCATTCTTGTATGGCATAGGCGCCCGCTTTATCATACGGCTTGTATTTATCTACATAAAAAACAATTTGCTCATTGGTCAATTCATGAAACACTACTTCCGTTATATCTGCAAATGCAGTTTCCTTTTCGTTGTGCAGGATTACCACTCCGGTTATTACCCGATGCTGCTGCCCGGAAAGACTTGATAATATATGGATGGCATCCTCACGGTCTCTGGGCTTTCCAATAATTTTTTCACCTAAGACCACAATGGTATCAGCCGCCAGCACCGGTTTTAAATTGAAATTTTCTTTCTGAATGGCCAATGCTTTATTACGGGCAATATGAACTGCAATATCTTCAACGGAAAGCTGCTGTGGATACGACTCATCTGTTTCTTTAACGAGCACTTCAAATGGTACTTCGGCCCATTCCAGTAATTGTTTTCGCCGTGGAGATTGGGAAGCCAGTATAATACCGCCTGTTGTTGCCGGACCGGTATTGGATAGCGTGTTAGCGGTTGCGTTCATTTAAGGAAAATTGATACCAACATAGTTAAAAGAGGGATTTACTGTGCATATAGTTTAATAAAAATCATTGAGCAAATACCGGTTAACATTACCAGCTTTACCGCAATGCTTATCTGGTGATATTGTTTGTTAGTTTGCGCAACATAAAACTTTTTCAGAATCCAAACAAGCGGGATAATCACAAATAATAACACATATAAACCACTCATCCACCAGCCGATTTGTATTACATAAAATTGCACGATCAATAATGACCCTGCCAATACAACCAGCCAAACGCCGACAAAAACTTTCGAAGCAGGTACGCCCCAAACGATGGGCAGGGTTCTGCAATTGTAACGGGTGTCACCTTCTTTGTCTTCAATATCCTTTACTACTTCCCGGATGAGAGAAATGATAAAAGCAAAACCGGCATACAATGCTGCAAATTTATAAATCCGGTGCATGCCTGCTGCGATATCTGAAGGAAGTGTTGAGGTTGCAGTTACTGTATTGTTGGTTGCAAAGTATAACACCATCACCGTCCACGCAGTAAGTGCGGAAATAATGATATTGCCGGATAATAATTTCTTTTTAAAGGTGGTGGAATATACCCACAACAATAAGGCGCAAACGAAGTTGCCGGCAATGATGATGAAGCTTGTTTTGAATGCCACAAGCGCACTTAATGCAAGACCGGTAAAAGTTATAACCAAATGAAAAAAAATAGCCCAGCGACGTTTAATAATTTTTTGCACGACCATTTTAGCCGGCTTATTGATCAGGTCGATGTTAATATCAAAATAATCATTGATGATGTAACCCGCCGCCGCAATTAAAACCGATGCAGCAACAAGGATATAAAGAATTGAAGGATTGAGCGATCCGGGTTGCTGAAAATAGTTTTCCGGCAATGAAGGAATAATGATGCAGAAGTAAAAAAGCAGTTGGGTAAGCGCAATGAATACCAGGTTGGGCCATCTTACCAAACGAAAAAAGGCGGAGATTAATTTCATGCTGATATTTCAGTTGCTGAATTGTTTATTGAAATCTTTTGACCTGTTAACGTTTAAAGCCACTGTTTATTTTGAAGCCACTGATGTATCAAGATCCCAATGACCATTGAGTTTGAGCACTTTTTCAATTACATCCCTCCCGCATCCACGTCCACCGTTGATAGGAGAAATGTATCTTGATATCTGTTTAATTTCCTGCACGGCATCAGCAGGGCAACAAGGTAAGCCTACCAAATTCATCACTACGTAATCTGGTATATCATCCCCCATATACAATACCTCGTCCAGTTTCAATTCATGTTGCTTTACAAATTCAAGCAGTTTTTCTTTCTTGTTGTGAACCCCCAAAAACACATGCTGCACGCCCAGCTTTTCAAGCCGATGACGCACTGGTTCGGAGCTTCCACCAGAAATGATTGCCACCTGGTACCCTTTTTTTACGGCCAGTTGCAGCGCATAGCCATCTTTGCTATTCATGTTACGGGCCATATCACCACCTTGTAAAATCACCATAATCTCGGTAGCCAGCACCCCATCCACATCAAAAATAAAAGTTTTTATTGGCCTGAAAAGTTCAAGTATGTTCATGCAAAAGATTGTTAGGTAATTGGGTTGACCTACGAATCAATTGAACTTTTAAAAATACAATTAATCGTATTGATCAGTTTATTTCTGGTTATCCCGCCATTCATACACCCAGCTACTCTGGATCATCTCGAGATGGCCTTCGGTACTTTGTTCGGCCTTGCCTTCAAATCCGGGAATTTCCAATACCCATTTAAGCAGGTCTGTAAACCGGATACGATATATTTTGCTTTCAGTAAAATCGTCGCCAAAACGTTCGTAAAGTTTCATTGCGATATCCTCATAATCATTCCAGTTGATTGGTGGTTCGAAGGTCATAATATTAATGTGCTAATTTGATAATGTGCTAATTTGATAATGTGCTAATTTGCTAATTTGCTAATGTGCTTATCGATGTTGTACTAACTGACACCTTGCAAATATGATAATTCGACAATGATAGTTTTTTACCAGATTTCTTCTTTGCTTAAAAAATCCTCAACAAAACATAGAGGATTATCTCATCAGCACATTGGCTAATTAGCTAATTCCTTTATTCTCCTAAAAACTGTGTTTGATCCGGCAGCGTTACTGTAATTTGTCCATCTCCTTCCAGTAGCACACATTGGCACCCTAGTCTTGAATTAAGCCGGGGATTAATGGCCCTGTCAATAAAATCTTCTTCCCGGTCTGATAGTTCTTCCAGATGAGCATCACCTGATTCAACATATAAATGACAAGTACTACATGCACAAACGCCGCCGCAGTTATGATGTAGATTGATATCGTTTATTAAAGCTACTTCTAGTAAGGATTGTCCATCTTCAACATTCTCAAGTGTAATAGGTAAGAGGCCTTTCTGTTCAAATTTATAAGTGATTGTGTACATATCTTGTAAAGTTCGGGATGCAAACCTACTGTAGAATTACCATTTTAGGAAAACTTAGTTAAAATGTCATTTAATTAATAGCAAGAGAATCAGTAATTTGTTTGATTATAATAATGCATTTGTTTATTTTACCGCCTTAATAATTAATTGAAATTGCTTTTTTATGAAAAAACACAGCTATTTATTTCACTGCCTTTTATGCTTCATCCTGATTGTTGCTTTTTCGTGTAACAATAATCAAACAGAAAAAAAGGTAACCGGGCCTGCAAAGAAAGACACACCGAAAGTGGAGGAAAAGGCAATTGAAACAAAAAGAGGACCAGTGATCAACATAGCTGATACACTTTCGTTGAAGCGCATCGTTCTTACCATGAAAGACAGTGGTGCTACAATGGATCGAGTAAGTCTTAAATTGAGTGCGATCTATGGAGTTAAGCTGGCCGCCATCATCAGGAAAAATAATTTAAAAAGTACTGGCTCACCAATGGTCTGGTATAAAGGGACAAAAGCACCCTACTTTTTTGAAGCAGGAATTCCGATTGATAAAAAGCCATCCAAATTACCAAAAGGTACATTCATCAAAGAGATGGGTATTGATAGTATCGTGGTTGCTCACTTTTATGGTCCTTACGAACTAATCCCTACCGCATACGATGCATTGAGTGATTGGCTGAAAGACCGGAAAAAGAAGATAAAAGGCAGTCCATATGAGATATATGTAGATGATCCGTTGGATGCAAATGGCAAACCGATCGACCCCTACAAAATAAGAACGGATATTGTATTTGCATGGAAATAAAACTGCCGATAACAGATGGATTATTTGACACATTCTGATTTTAAATCTTTGATCAGCTTACTGTTCCATATTATCAATCACTCCTGCTACTATGCTTGCACTTTAAGAGGTTTGTAAATATTTACTTACCAAACAAGCGGCAATAAAGTAACTGCACCGAGCGAAACCATCATGAATCTGCGTCTATGGATTCATGATACTATCTGTTATTTTCACGTAAACTTTTTTTAACGCCGGATATTGACTAAGAATCCTCAGGTGTTTATCCAGTGTTACAGTGTCTTTTCTAATGGCAGGGCCGGTTTGCATTTGGCCGGGTAAATGGTATCGCAGTCTTAACGCTGTTTCTTCTATTAAAGGTTGCAGCATTTTAAAATCAAGTTCTTCTTTGCCACAATAATCAGCCGCTAGTGCATATAGGTGGTTTGGAAAATTACTCACCACCACTGCTGCTACATGCAACTTGAGTCGTTGCTCATCGTTGGCCCTCGTTACGATGGAAGACAAACTGTGTGCAAAGGTTTCAATAACGGAAATGACCTCATCTGAGTTACCGTCTACCATGAGCGGAATATCCTGGTGTAATTCCAGATTTTCTTTCCGCAAACTTTGCAAAGGATACATCACACCATATTTGTTGGAGACCTTTTCTAATATCTCCTTTGAAATAGAACCAGCTGTATGTACAATTAATTTATCACCGAGCAAATAGGATTCATGAATTTCATTGAGCGCCGCATCAGCCATGGCAACCAAATAGAAATCGGCCGAATTATCCAGAATTTTAGGGTTATCCGAATAGGCACACCCTAATTCTTTGGCCAGCAATTGTGCGTTGCCGATACTCCTGCTCACTACCTGTATAATTTCGTGATTGGCTTTTAAAATCAATCTGCCAAATACTGAGGCTACATTTCCGGCTCCTATTATTACAACTTTCATAAGTGTATCTTTGTTCGGATGAAATTAAAGCAAAAATTAGCAATTGGCTTCATTCGGGTAAAATTTAAAATGCTTACGCTTATTTCAAAACGAAGAGCTGCTGAAAAAGCTTTTGATTTATTTAGTACGCCCTTCCTGAAATCAAAAGTTAGAACACCCACTATTTTTGAACGGGCAGAGACATTGCATTTTCAACTGCATGGATTAAAAGTAAATGGGTATCGTTGGAACCATCCGCAGCCGCACAAGGTGTTAATTTTGCATGGCTTTGGATCGGCAGCGCATAAATTTCATCAATATATTTCCCCCTTGATTGCAAAGGGCTATGAAGTGCTGGCATTTGATGCACCCGCACATGGCAGTAGCGAAGGAACAAGGATCAATGCAGTAGAATATGCTGATATGATTGCGGAAGTACTAAAACAGTATGGCCCGGTGAATGGCTTCCTTGCGCATTCATTTGGCGGAATAGCACTGAGCCTTGCAATGGAAAAAACAGATCATGGAGCAGATACGCATATCGTTTTGATTGCACCGGCTACAGAAACCCAGTCTGCAGTGGATGGTGCATTTAAAATGCTACAAATAAAAGATGCTTCGGTTAGAAACGAATTTGACAAGATTATATTTGAAAAAAGCGGACAAAAAACAGCGTGGTTTTCAATCAAAAGAGCCATGCAAAATATCAACGCTTCCGTACTATGGATTCATGATGAAGAGGACGACATCACGCCTTATCAAGATGCTTTGAAAGTAAAGCAGGAAAACTTTTCCAACATCAGATTTATTATTACTAAAGGATTGGGGCATCGGAAAATTTATGGTGATACTGCCATCAAAAATGAAGTGATTGAATTTCTATAACAGCGCTGGTTAAACAAACTATTTCACAAGAAATATTTTGATTTTTCAATTTTAGAGTAATATTGCACTTTAGATTGCTGTGGATAAAGGATGAGCAGGTTCAATTATTTGTATGATAAAAGTCAATACTAGCGCATGTTTTCCGGCAATTCATTGAAATAAAAACTTTACATGTAATCTGTCCCAAACTCCCGATTTTGGGACGAAGCACAAAACAATCTGTTCATTATGGCGAAGAATCTGTTAATAGTTGAGTCCCCTGCGAAAGCTAAAACAATAGAAGGAATTCTGGGAAAAGACTTTGAAGTTAAAAGTTGCTTTGGTCACATTCGTGATCTGGAAAAAAATGATATGGGCATTGATATCCATAATAATTTCAAACCAAAATATATTGTTCCGGCAGAAAAAGAGCGAGTAGTAAGAGAACTAAAAAGCATCGCAAAAAGAAGTGATGAAGTTTGGCTGGCTTCGGATGAGGACCGTGAGGGAGAAAGTATCAGTTGGCATTTGGCGGAAGTGTTAAACCTGGATCCAAAAACTACCAAGCGAATTGTTTTTCATGAAATCACTAAACCGGCAATCGAAAAAGCAGTAAAAAATCCACGTACCATCAATATGAACCTGGTAAATGCGCAACAAGCAAGGCGGGTGGTTGACAGGTTGGTAGGTTTTGAACTGAGCCCGGTTTTGTGGAGAAAAATAGGCATGAGTGGCGGATTGAGTGCAGGCCGAGTACAAAGTGTTGCCGTTAAATTAATTGCAGAAAAAGAAAGAGAGATCAACCAGTTTACGGCTACAGGAAGTTTCAAAATTGAAGCTTCTTTATCAGCCACTGATAACAGTAACCGATCAGTAACCTTTAAAGCCGACGGTGGAAAATATGATGTATCGGACGATGCAGAAAAATTTCTACGCAGTTGTATTGGTGCAAAATATACGGTAAAAGACATACAGGTTAAACCCGGCAAACGCACGCCGGCAGCTCCTTTTACTACTTCCACATTGCAGCAGGAAGCCAGCCGGAAATTGGGATATGGTGTGAGTAAGACAATGCTGCTCGCCCAAAAATTATACGAAAGTGGAAAAATCACCTACATGCGTACGGATAGTGTAAGTCTGGGTGAAACCGCCATGGACGGTATTATAAAAGAAATCAGAAACAGTTACGGTGACAAGTACCTGCAGGTGCGTAAATACAAGAATAAAAATGAAAGTGCACAGGAAGCGCATGAAGCCATCAGACCTACTTACATGGAAAACCATACGGTAAATGATCCTGAACTAAACCGCTTGTATGAGTTGATTTGGAAACGTACGATTGCCTCTCAGATGAGCGATGCAGAGTTGGAAAAAACGATTGCAAAAATCAACATCAGCACCAACAATGCAGAACTAACGGCAACGGGGGAAGTATTAAAATTTGATGGCTTCTTGAAAGTATATCTGGAAAGCAATGATGATGAGGATGATGATGGAGAAGAAAAAGAAGGCGAAAGCAGGCTGCCAAATTTAACACCTGGACAGGTTTTAGCGTTTAACCAAATGACCGCTACCGAAAGATTTACCAAACACGCTGCAAGATATACCGAAGCATCGCTGGTAAAGAAAATGGAAGAGCTGGGCATCGGCAGACCAAGTACCTACGCCCCTACTATTTCGACCATCATTAAAAGAACCTACGTAGAGAAGAAAGATAAGGAAGGCGTAAAAAGAAATTTTCGCATTCTGAAACTTAAGAATGATACCATTGAAAAAATAGTAGAACAAGAAAATACAGGCGCTGAAAAATCAAAGTTGTTTCCAACAGATTTAGGTTTGGTGGTGACTGATTTTTTGAACCAGCATTTTACCAAAGTAATGGATTATCGTTTTACCGCCAATATTGAAAAAGAGTTTGATGAAATTGCCGATGGCAAAATGCAATGGGGTAAAATGGTGGAAGATTTCTATACGCCATTTCATACCGGGGTAGCACACACGCTGGAAACAGCCGAAAGGGCCGTGGGCGAAAGAGTATTGGGTGTGGATGAAAGCGGTAAGTCAATTATAGCCAGGATGGGCCGTTATGGACCAATGGTGCAAATTGGATCGCAGAGCGATGAAGAAAAACCACGTTTTGCAAAACTGAAAGCAAACCAGAGTATCGAAACAATTACATTAGAAGAAGCACTTGAATTATTTAAGCTACCGCTTAGTTTAGGCGAGCATGATAACCTGGAAGTAAGCATCAACATTGGCCGCTTTGGTCCTTATGTAAAATGGGGAGAACAATTTGTTTCCATTCCAAAAGGAGAAGACCTGAATTCCGTTGACTTAAACAGGGCAATTGAAATCATCCATGCGAAGCAAAAAGAAGATGCCCCCATCGGCTTTTTTGATGAGAAACCTATTACAAAAGGCAAAGGACGTTTTGGTCCGTTTATTAAATGGAATGATCTTTTTATCAATATACCAAGAGCCTATAATTTTGATACGCTTACACAAAAAGATTGTGATGAATTGATTGAGAAAAAGATGGAAATAGAAGCCAATCGTTTTATCAGGCAATGGCCGGAAGAGAAGATTGCGATTGAGAATGGCCGTTGGGGCCCGTTCATTCGCTTTGGTAAAAAAATGCTGAAGTTAACCGCCGGCGCCAATGGTAAATACACGCCCGAAGAACTGGCTGCTATTGAATTGGATGCTGTAAAGAAAATGATTTTAATACAGGAACCAAAAGCGTTTGACAAAAAAGCACCTGCTAAAAAGAAAGCACCTGCAAAGAAAAAAGTAGTTGCAAAAAAAGCATAGATTAATTGATTGAATATAAAAAGGCGTTGATAAAATCAACGCCTTTTTTATGGTATATCCAATCTGTTTCGAAATACAATTCCTTTTAAAGATACAGGTATATTATTCGGAATTATCGCATGCAAAAAACACTTTTCCAAAACTCTATCAAGCTAATTGCTCCTCCAGGTATTATTAGAAAAACTCTGATCCGGAAAGACTTTATCAGGATCAAGAACAACTGTTTTTAGTTTTTCAGATGTAGGCAATTTGATTTTTTTTGAGATCGCATTATTCCAGATTTCAACGGGCAATTTCATGCGGCCTTTTTTACCACTTACCGTTTCGTAGGCTATATTTACGGGCATCGCCATCTGGTCGAGATTTGCGATGGTAACCAATGCGCCATTGGCTTCGTTGTCTTTATCGTAGGTAACGGAAACGATCGATTGGTCAAGTTTATAGTTTTCTAAAAACCATCCTTTCCAAAACCAGCTTAGGTTTTCGCCGGATGCATTGTCCATCGTTCTAAAGAAATCCCATGGAGTAGGATGCTTATATGCCCATCTTTCAATGTAAGTTTTAAAGGCATAATCGAACCGAACCGGACCAAGAATTTCATTGCGCAGTAACGTTAATCCATATCCTGGTTTAAAATAAAGTGCGGTACCAATATTTGATTCCTGTAGCGCATCGGGAGTGGTTAAAATCGATTCACTGCTATTGCCAAACATGTACTCTCCCATAATCGCCATTGACAAAGGATCGGCCTTGTATTCCCCCTTATTAAAATCATCGTCCGCCAAAGAGTTAATGAATGTATTAAAGCCCTCATCCATCCAGCCATACTTACGCTCGTTGCTACCAACAATCATCGGAAACCAGGTATGTCCGAATTCATGATCGGTAACGCCAAACAAACTCGCCTTTTGCGCTTTGTATCCACAAAATACAATCCCCGGATATTCCATTCCACCCACATTGCTGGCTACATTGGTGGCTACAGGATAAGGATAAACGAACCATCTTTTACTGTAGTTTTCAATACAACCTTTGGTGTATTCCGTTGACCTTCCCCATCCTTTTTCACCTTTGCTTTCTGACGGATAGGCACTCATGGCCAATGAAGTTTTACCGCCCGGCAAATTAATTTTTGCCGCATCCCAAATAAATGCTTTGGACGATGCCCAGGAAACATCCCGTGCGTTGGTTATTTTGTAATGCCATGAAAGCGTTGCCGCCTTTGGTCTTGATGCCGGATCTGCAATTTCTTTTTCACTGCGAATCATCACCGTTTTGTCACTTTTTTTTGCTTCTTCAAGTCGGGCAACCTGCAAGGGAGTCAGCACTTCTGATGGATTTAATAACTCGCCACTTGCTACTAAGATATGTGAGGCAGGCGCAGTAATGATAAAATCAAAATCTCCATACTCCAGATAAAACTCGCTGGGTCCCAAATAAGGCAATGTATTCCATCCATCCACATCATCAAATACACACATGCGTGGATACCATTGTGCTACGGAAAAAATATCACCCTTTTCTGTTTTTAGAATGCCACACCTGTCTGCACCATACTCGGGCAAAATAAAAGAATAGTCCAGTTTAATTTTAATCACATCACCGGAGGCGGACATTGGTTTTGGCAAACGAATCTGCATCCTTGTATCGGTGATAATATAATCAGTAGCCGGGAGATCATTTAATTTCACAGCATTTATTTTATATCCGCCATTAAAATCACTTTTTGCGTCGCCATAACGGCTGCTGCCTTCTACCGGCATTCTTGCCTGTCCACGACTGTCTTTACTAAACAAATTTTGATCAAGTTGTAACCACAAAAATGGCAAACTGTGTGGACTATTATTTTTGTAGGTGATGGTGACAGTACCGGAAATTTCATGCGAAGTTTCATTGAGGGAAACAGCAATTTGATAATCTGCCCTGTTTTGCCAGTAGCCTGTATTGGCTTCACCGGTGGCCGCTCTCGTGTTAGTTTCTCCAACAGGATAAAATAGCGGCGAGAACAACATATGGGGATCATAAGCTGACATCACAGGTGTTTCGTTTTGCGCAATTCCACAAACACTAGCAAAAATTGACAAAAAACCAATAAAGGAACTTTTCATTTTTATTTATTTGAAAATTGAAAACTGAAAATAGCAGTGTAACCAATAAAGTGGACGAGCCGTAATTAGATTATATCAACGCCATTCTCTGATTAATTTTTTAGCATCTTCTTTTATGATGGGGTCGTCTTCCGTTTGATTTTTAACAGACAGCATTTGAGTAAGAATTTGAATGGCTTTAGCATTTTGGCCATTTTTCTCATAGGCTTTCGCCATTTCAAAATAATTTAGAATAAAACCGCCGGTGATTGCTTGTGCTTTTTCAAAGGCGCTGATAGATTCCTTTAAAGACGCTGCGGGTAAACCGCCAAAAAATATTTTAACGGCTGTCCTTTCAAACCCGTTCAAATTACTGATTTCATAATGCCATCTACCCAATACATGCCAGGCTTTAAAATTATGGGGATCATTTTTAATAGCGGCATCCACGTACTTTTTTATTTCTTTGGCACTATTAATTTTTTCTTTACCACTCCTGTTTAACGAACTTCTTCCCAGTGCTATGGCCATTACGCAATTTGATTCGGAATTATTTGGATTCACCTTTAATGCAGTGGCAGCATATGTTTTAGCGGCTGAATAATAATCTTCTATCATTTTAGGATCCGTCTGGCGTTTCCCTATCCTGCTGCACAATTCGCTGCATTTATTCAACGCATAAATATTAATAGGCTGAACTTTTAAAACCTCTTTGAATTTGATTAAGGCAGCTTTTTCATTTGGCAGATATTCAAGCCGGTCGCCTTCTTTGATCATAGCAGCGATATCCTGTGCCCACACGGGAGATAAATAAAGCAGATAAATAATACTCAACAATAGGGACTTCATACTAAAATACTGTTTTGCAACTCACTCCTACAATACCTTGAAAGTTTTCAATTGGAGGAGTTGTTTTTTTTATGGTAATGCTGACGGATAAAATTTTCTCATCCATGTGATGGATTGCATCAATCAAATCCTGTGCTATAGTTTCCAAAAGCGGCGTTGGCAATTGCATTCTTTCCTTAATACAACTATAAACAGCAACATAATTTACGGTTTGGCTCAAGTTTGTGATATGTTCCCGGCCATCCATTTCAATGTCAACATCTACTTCAAATTGATTCCCTAATATTTTTTCTTCTTCAAACACGCCATGAAAGGAGTGAAACAACAGTTTATGCAAGTGAATGGTTAACATGAATGGATCTTTTACAAATAGATAATCAGATAATGAATAATTAATGAAATTATTGCCCTTCAATTCATTCTATCCCTGTGGTGCTAAGTTCATTCAACTCAAATCAAATTTACAATCAGGATATAAGACCGAACACTTTACCAAATAAAAATTATCCAAATTTATTTAATGTATTCCTTTTGCACTAAGGTATCTTTCAGCATCCAACGCAGCTATACATCCACTTCCTGCTGCCGTTACGGCCTGTCTGTAAATCTTATCCTGTACATCACCTGAAGCAAATACGCCTTCAATATTGGTTTTAGAAGTTCCGGGAACCGTTACCAAATATCCTGCCTCATCCATATCTAACCAACCTTTAAATATGTCACTATTGGGATGATGGCCAATCGCTACAAAAAAAGCACTCACCGCAATATCCTGCTTTTCGCCGGTCTGGTTATTTTTTATACGGACTGCTTCCACTTTTTTATCGCCCAAAATCTCGTCCGTTTCGCTATTCCAATACATCTTTATGTTCGGAGTATTTACTACTCTATCCTGCATTATTTTGCTGGCCCTCATTGCATCCCTTCTAACGATCATATGCACTTGCGAACAGATTTTTGAGAGATAAAGGGCTTCCTCTGCGGCTGTATCGCCGGCTCCAACGATCGCCACTTCTTTTCCTTTAAAGAAAAACCCATCACAAACCGCACAGGCACTCACACCATATCCGTTTAGTCGCTGCTCGCTCTCTAAACCAAGCCATTTTGCAGAAGCTCCCGTTGAAATAATTACAGAATCGGCCTCAATCCATTTTTCTTCATCAACCTCGATTTTATATGGTTGTACTGAAAAATCAACTTTAGTTGCTAGACCATACCGGATATCCGTACCCATTCTTTTGGCCTGGTTTTCAAAATGCACCATCATATCCGGTCCCTGTATGCCGTCCGGGTAACCTGGATAATTTTCAACTTCTGTCGTAATGGTCAACTGACCTCCCGGCTGAATGCCCTGGTATAAAACAGGGTTAAGTCCTGCCCTGCTTGCATAAATCGCTGCAGTGTACCCTGCCGGTCCAGAACCTATTATTAAACATTGAACTTTTTCTAAAGAGCTGTTTTCCATTTTTTATTTTTTTGTGTGCTAAATTACAGGTTTTATGCTTGCTAAGCTTTGAGTTAGCAGCTTTTTGAAAAAAATGCAGGGAAAGTTCAGCACCAATGCCTGTAAGTAAAAATTTAATCTGACAGTAGATTTTTGTGGATTATTTGGGAATAGCAATCGTTTTTGTGGAAGATGCATACCCGTAAAACGCCCCCAATGCGCCACCGCTGATATTACCGACCACTTTGTTGGGCTGCGCAAACGGATTACCAATGCTTTGAAAAGCAAACTCCCATGTACTCCAAAATGTATAGGTAGGCTTGTCTATGTTAGAAATTTTCAATGTTACGGTATCGCCTCGTTTAAAAAAATTATCATCTGATTTAACGGGATTGTTCCTGTCAATTCCCTGATCAACACTTAACTCATAAGTTGTATTATCGATCACCTGGTCATCGAAAACAGAATTTTCGCCAGGTAAAAAGGGATTGTTGTTTTTACTGGTAAAGTATCGAACGTAATTACCAAGACCCGGCGGGTCAGTAGCTTTTAACATCAATATCACTTTGGTAGTATCATCCGAAAATGGTGCAGGTTTCCACCAAATAGAATCCAGGCGTTTTGCTAATGTAGGAATGGTTGTGCTGGCGGTGTATTCTTTTCCCTCAACTTTTATACTTAGCGTGTACCGGGTATTCAATTGTCCGGTGAAAGCTGTTGCGGGATTAGCAGGGTCAATGCTATAATAATACAACGAATCTGTGCCTATCAATGATTGTCCGTATTCCTTTAGCTTGTGAGTAAGGGTTCCGTTCGATATCGTTACATCTGCATTTCTAACAAATGATTTAAATAACAATGCCGGATCGATAGTGCTAAAGAAATTCAGACTTTTGGTAAGTATTACTACAGGAGGTTGGTTATTTTCAATATTAGCATCAACTACCAGCAGTTTTGATGCATCTTTCAAATCAAAGTTGATATCCTTCTCACAAGCAGATAACAGCGTGATTAATACTATGGCGTATAATAATTTATTCATTCAGAAATTTATTCTTTTTTACAAAATTACCGGCTATTTGGTTGGATTGTTTAACCGTTGATCAAAACTTAACAAAATTGATTTTAAAAATGTATTATTTGTTTAAAACCGGCTTTAAAGTATATCCTTCCTTTCGAAGCAAATTGATTAATCCTTCTTTGCCAACTACGTGACCAGTGCCTACCGCTACAAAAACACTTTGTGTTTTCATGATTTTATTTAATTGAGCAACCCAGTTTTTATTACGATCATTTAACAAAAGATCCTGGTGATTCTCCATTCCAAAAGTTGTGTCGTTTAGTTGCTTTTCAATTTCACCAAGCCGTTGGGTTTTATAAACGGTGATCATTGTATCAAAATATTGCTGGTAAGATTGCATGCTGTCGATCGATTTCAATAAATCCTTCGCTTGCTCCTCGTAAGGAATACTATCAAATACCGAAGATTGAAACTCCATTGTTTCCAATCCTTTAATTTCTTTTTTCTGAAGCTTTGCCAGACCCATCAACTCCTGTTCTACTCCTGAAATATTTTTGCACGGCATCATTTTAGGATATAACATTGCTGCAAGAAAGAAGGGTTTGGTTTTCTCCAACAATCCAATGGGCATATGCAGTACATCTTTAAAATAGGTTGATATTTTTTCATATTCGGCAACCGTGTAAAGGTCCTTTAGCTTTTTGCCATCTTTCATATTCATCATCATAAGCCCACCTAGCATTACCGAGGGATCATCCATGTCCATTTCAAGATAAATAAGATCGGAATTATTGACGGCTGTTTTTAATTGCTCGCTAAATTTGATATCATCTTTACACATCAAATGAAAAGTACCAAATATGTAAGAGTTGCCTTTTAACCCCTTACCGCTTACCTCCCACAACAAACTATTGTCATCTTTATTGAGCATAAGCTTTACCTGCTTCGGCTGCGCATTGCAGGAGCAGAAGAAAAAGAGGGCACCCAATACTTTTATTAGTTTCATAGCTTTAATTTAAAAAGGAATATTTTTCTCAAATTAAATTTAAATAGCTGAAAATATCTATCTTGTTTAAAATAAATAATACCTATAAATGAGAACTGCAAGCTTCATTTTCTTTTCATCCGCTTTCATCACGTAACTTGTATTGTATATTTATAGCAAAAAAGCAGGCCCTGTTTAAACAAATTATGATCACAGAATGAAACCATTCCTTTTAATTATAGCTTTTAATTGTTTGTTGAACACAGTTTTTGCTCAAAAGGAATTTCCGGTATTTGGTAAAATTGATCTTACAGACCTTGAGGTAAAAGATTGCCTTTTTGATCCGGGTGCAGACGCCTTTAAATTGATTGATATAGGCAAAGTGTATTTTTCCCGAAACACAGATTCCACATCACCATTTTTTACCATGCATGAACGAAGGGTAAGAATAAAAATTTTAAAGCCATCCGGTATCAACAACGGTAATTTAATTATACCCTATCTCAGCATTAACAATGAAGAACGCATTGTAAAAATAGAAGCCTGTACTTTTAATATTTCAGAAGATCATACAATCAAGAAAACCACGGTTCAGAAAAGCAGCATTTTTAACAGGCGGATCAATCAACAAAGTAGCGAGTTAATGCTGGTTTTTCCGGAGGTAAAAGTTGGAAGTGTAATTGAATATAAATATTTAATTCAAAAGAAATCTGTCACCGAAATTAAGGATTGGTATTTTCAAAGTAGAATGCCTACGAAGTACAGTGGGTATGAAGTAAACATCCCTTCCGTTTTTCACTATACCATACATCCGCTAACAGCAGATTCGCTTGAACGGAAAGAAAAAAGATTTATAGACCGTATGATGATAAAAGGTACGGCCGCAAGTCAGGAGATATTACAAAAAACCTTTATCATGCGTAACCTGCCTGCTGTGCAAAACGAGCCCTATATGGGATCGGCCAGAGATTATATGCAACGTTTGTCATTTAGGCTAATTGAAATAGATTACGGAAATGGCAACACTATAAATGCACATAGCGAATGGGATGAGGTAGTGACTGAGCTGAATAAAGATCCGGATTTTGGCAGCCAGCTCAATCAAAAATTACCTGAAGCAGCCGACCTCATCGCTGCTGCCAAGTCTTACAATGGGCTGGAAAATAGAATGGCTTTTTTATATCAGTATGTTCAGAAAAAAACCCAATGGAATGAGGAGGAGTCTATCTATTCTTTCAAGGGTATCAAAAAAACATTCATTGACCAATCCGGTAGCAGCGGCGACTTAAATCTGCTGTTGCTTTCATTGCTAAAACAGGCAGGTATTAAAACATTGCCGGTACTTTTTAGCACAAGGAGGAATGGATTGGTGAATACCACTTTACCATTTATCAGCCAGTTTAACACAGTGATGGCACTGGTATCCATCAACGATAATGAGTACTTGCTAGATGCCGCAAATAAAAATGTTACTTATCACCTGAAACCCTCCAAAATACTAAATACAAAAGGTTTTGTTGTAAAGGAAGGAGCAGAAAGATGGCTCGAGGTTTCTGATAGTCTCAATAGTTTTAGAAACATTACAGCCATCAGCGCTTATATAGATACTTCCGGAACAATGAAAGGTGATGCATTGGTTTCCTCCAGCGGATACGCACGTAAAGAGCGTTTAGAAGATTGGCAAAAAAGCAAGGAATTGTTTAGGGATCGCTATTTTAAAATGGAAGAGCTTGCTTTGGTAGCTGGCGAAGTGCAGGTGGAAAACCTGGAGAATGACGCTTTACCACTTGAGCAAAAATTACCTTTTTCAATCCAGCTAAACAGATCCGGACAACATCATTATTTTAGGCTCAATTTATTTTCAGGCTTGGAAGACAATCCTTTCATGTCCGCTGAAAGACATACTGACATTGAGTTTGGCTACCTTCAGGAGTATAAAATGTATGCAAACTATAGCATTCCTGCTAATTATTTATTTGAAGACCTGCCGAAAGACATTTCGTTAATTATGCCCGACACCAGTATTAGTTTTAAAAGATTTATTACAACCGAAAGCAATGCAATCAATGTTCGAATATCAATTGATTTTAGGAGATCCTGGTTTAGCGTAGCCGAGTATCCCGAATTTGCAGCGTTCTATAAAATTTTATTATCCAAACTAAATGAACAAGTCGTTTTAAGAAAGAAAGAACCGCTATGAAAATAATCATCAACATCATGTTACTGGCTTTTGTACTCCCCTGCTGCTATGCTCAAAACATCGTGTACAATGCTGCATCCATGCCGGAGCAACTAACAAAAAATGCCTATTCAGTAATACGGGAAGAGCGAATCAATTTTGATGTAAAGGCCATTAACAAAGCCAGCTACAAAGTGCATAAAGTGGTGACCGTATTAAATGAAAATGGAAAAGACGAACTTGAGTTTCATGAATTCACAGATAAATTCGTATCACTTGAAAGTGTTCAAATCCAGCTTTATGATGCCAGGGGAGCAATCATCAGAAAATATAAAAAAGCTGATTTAATTGTGCAAACCTCAGGCGAGGGTTTGGTGCCAGATGGCAAAGTATTTCATATTGAATTTCCTGCCCCAGCCTACCCATTAACGATTCAGGTAGACTATGAATTAAAATTAAATGGTTTGCTAAACTACCCTCGTTATCAGGTTCAAATGCCAGAGCAATCCGTTGAAAACTCAGTTTATACAGCCACTGTACCAACAGATCTTGATTTAAGATTTAAAGGAATCAATACCACCATTCTTCCATCAGTAACCGATGACGGAAAAATAAAAACCTATAGCTGGGTTATCAAAAACCTTCCGGCACTTGAATATGAAGCGGGCGCCGTTAGCTATGCAAGCCGGTATCCGCATATTTTGATATCGCCCAATAAATTTGAATTGGATAATTATGAAGGAGACATGAGTACCTGGGAGAATTTTGGAAAATGGTATGGATTGCTTGCTAAAACTGCTAACAACCTTACCAATGAAAGAAAACAATTTTTTCAATCAATAGTAAAAGATGCAACGAACGACCGTGAAAAAATGAGGATCATTTACAATTACCTGCAATCCAACTACAGGTATGTATTGATTAGTTTGGGTATTGGCGGTTTTAAGCCTTTTGACGCAGATTTTGTTGATAAGAAAAAATATGGCGATTGCAAAGCATTGAGTAATTATGCACAATCCTGCTTAAGCGCAATCGGTATAAAAAGTTACCAGGCACTGATTAATTCAGACTACAATAAATCTCCCGTTGATCCGGCCTTTCCCTACAATGGATTCAATCATGTAATATTATGTATCCCAAATCAAAAAGATACCATCTGGTTGGAATGCACCAGCAATACCGCAGAATTTGGCGTGCTGGGGAATTTTACTGAAAACAAATATGCATTGTTGATTACGGAGGATGGAGGAAAACTTGTACCAACACCCAAAAGCAACGCCATAGATAATCTCTTTTCATCCAATAGTTTAGTAGAATTAGCGGAAGACAACTCGGGAACAGTAAGCATTCAACTTCATACCACCGGAGCATACCGACAAGACTTTGCCAATTACATCGATAACCAAAAAAAAGACGAGCAAAAAAAATTCCTTGTAAATTATATTGGATATCCCGAGCCGGATGATTTCGATATTATCTACGATCCTGCCAATAAACAGGTTGATACAAAAATAACCATGAACCTTCATAAAATCCCGGAGTTTACCGCAGGCAAAAAACTCTTTCTCAATCCAAGAATTTATAAAATATGGGGCAATGAGTTACCAAAGCTGGAAGGGCGTACACAGGATTTTTATTTTGAATATCCCTTTATTAAAACAGATACTACCAGCTATCATTTTCCGGATGGTTATACTGTTGAATCACTTCCTGAACCGAAAAGCTTTCATTTTGACTATGGCAGTTTTAGTAGTTTCTATACCTATGATGAAACAAAAAAAATGCTTCAGTCAATTGTAAAAATCGAATTGACCGAATACAAAATACCAGTATCAAAATATAGTGCGGTTAAGCATTTTTTTAATGAAGTGCTACTGGAATATACGGGGAAGCTGGTGATTAAACGGTTATAAAATACCATACAAGCTTCCGCCTTTATCAAAAAGCCGGTCAATCTTTTTTTCTGTTGCTGCATCCAATTCTACCGGTGGTGCATGGTGTGGTTTTATCCTGGCATCAAATACCAGTGGACCGTTGCAACCCCAATGTTTATTCTCCTGAACAACGCCTATGCCATGCATATCATGTGAAGGATTGCATCGGGTAAACGTTATCCAAAGAAAATTACGCAGCGTATCACTTACAAAACCGGCATTATCACAAATAATAATAAATGCAAGATCCTGCAGATCAGAAAGATTGTTTTTTAATTGATCGTCCAACGATGTAAATTCTATCTTTGAATTGGCATAATTTGAAAACGGTTTGGTCTGAAGTGCTACTACGCCAGGCAGCACTAATTCAGGCTGCTCAAAACCTTCCAAATCGTTCAGACATGTGGGTAATTCTGTAGCTAATTGCCGGATGATTTCTCCATAGGCAGCTAGAACCACCTTACTTCCACTATTAAGTGAGGTACCCGAATAATCGAGTGTATCAATTGTGGTATTGGTATAAAAATGTATATCCCTTTTAAGATCGATCCGTTGCATTATAAATTGTAAATAAATACTGATATCACTGGTGCTCAACTTATTGCTATCATCCGCAGTTATAAAGAGAAATTTAGCTAAACTAAGCTGTCCGGTGCCCAGTACGTGGTTTGCTATCGTTAATAATTCAGAAGGCTGCCGGGCAGGTGCGTACGGAGTATATCGCTCGCTACCAATAGCCAACAATAGCGGATGAACGCCCGCTGCATCCACTGCATGCACTTCTTTTAAACCGGGTACTTCCGCTTGAATTGCACTACCCGTCATTTCATGTATCAACTGTCCAAAACTGGTATCCTCCTGCGGTGGACGGCCCACCACGGTAAAAGGCCAGATCGCATTTTTTCGGGCATATACTTTATGTACTTTCAACAAAGGAAAATCATGTTTTAAACTGTAATAACCCAGATGATCACCAAAAGGCCCTTCAGGTTTATTTTCACCGGGAAACACTTCGCCTGTAATTACAAAATCGGCATCGGTGCTTATGCAATGCCCATCTACATAAGCATAACGAAACCTGCGATTACCCAAAACACCCGCAAAAGTCATCTCACTAATACCCTCCGGCAAAGGCATTACTGCACTAACACTATGAGATGGTGGGCCGCCCGCAAATACACTTACTTTCAGAGGTAACCCTTTTTTATTGGCCTTGGTTTGGTGCACACCAATGCCACGATGCAACTGGTAATGCAAGCCAATTTCTTTATTCATTTCATATTCATTACCAGATAACTGGATGCGGTACATTCCGAGGTTGGCATTCATGATCCCCGGCTTGTCAATATCTTCGGTATAAACCTGTGGCAGCGTAACAAATGCACCACCATCCATCGGCCAATGCTGTATTTGCGGGATATCAGCAATATTAATTTCCTGAAAAAGGACTGGTTTCTGAAGTGGGTTCTTTAAAGGCAATGCCTTTAAAGCTGCAAGACCAGCACTGAAATTATCAAGGGGATGTTTGATCGCTTTGACCGGATCGTTTTTCAGCTCTATTAATTGTTGCACCAATTGCAAGGTATCTCTGAAAATGAATTTACTTCTTTTTAACGTGCCAAAAATATTAGAGGCCGCTCTGAATTGACTACCCAAAACATTTTCGAAAAGTAAAGCAGGACCACCTGCTTCATATATGCGCAAATGTATGGCAGCCATTTCGAGGTGCGGATTTACCTGTTCTTTGATACGAATCAGTTCACCGTTTTTTTCAAGGTCAATCAAACATGCTTCAAGCGAATTATATCCCATTCATTATTTTTTTAGTACAAAAGTAAAACACTAAAACGGCAGAATGGTTGCGTGAATAAAATAGCATGCAAATAAAAAGAGCACCTGGAAGTGCTCTTTTTTCAATTATTTAAAATGAACTCATTTGTTGAGACATTCTATATTTTTTTAAAATTACAATTCAAACATCATGACTAAAAATTTGTTGGACAACCGACTTTACCTCTTCCGCCCCCACTGCTTCTATCATGTCCTTCTGACATTGGTGAAAGACGATAGCTGATGCCCATGCCAGCAAAATAATATAAATCCTTACTACCTGCGTTTCCTCTTTTAGTACCTGCTGCAGGATAGGTTAAGGTACTTCCTTTTAATTCATCGCCTCTAAAAGAAAGATCAACTGCACGCTGGCCATTGTTGACTAACAATTGTGCTCTATCAGCATAGGTAGAACTTAGATCATCTAAGTAATCAGTGAATGTTTTTCTAAACCCTATCTCAAAACGTAGTCTCACATTTTCCGAAACTGCAAGTTTTAAACCGCCCCCAAAAGGTAGTGAAAACTGGGTAAGACCGTATTTTTCTCTTCCTTGGTAAAAGCCCTGACCCTCTGTTCCGAGAGGTTGTAAAAATACTTTTCGACCAGTAGTATCAAACGTATAGGGGCTAAAATGAAAAACCGAAACGCCGGCAAAAACAAACGGCACTAAACTTCTGTCATACGAATTCAGAATATCATACTCTAAACCAAGATGTATATCAAGTATATTGGAGGTGAAATTTAAGTTTCGGGTTGAATTAGCAAAAGATTTCTGATCATCTCCTTTTATTTTACCAACTGTAAAATTTCCCCTTAGGTATAACTTTTCAGACAACTCATAAAGTCCACCTGCGCCTATTGCAAGGTTTCCCTGATTAAACGTAAATCGCTTGGGTTGCAGATCTCCCTGGTAGTTACTTACACCAGCAAACAAGGTAAAATGAAGATTTTGCGCTTTGGAAACATTAGCGCATAGTAGGATAACGACGCTTAAAAATAATGATTTCATAGATTTATTTTATGTACGGGGAATGTTACAAATATCATTCCTATAATATTATAAACTATAAAACGAAGAATTTGCAAATAAAGTACCTATTGTTGGAAAAATAGTTTGAAGGATTTTTCTGTTTGGATTGGGATAATTTACTTATTGTCTAAAATAAAGGATTTCGTACATTAATTTTAATTCTTGAAGAAATATTACTCGCCAGTTAATTATACTAATTTATAGAAGATTACCCGTATTTTTTGGTCCCAAAAAAGAGAATGTAGAAACAATTAAATCGAAGAATAAAAAATAAGATTTCTATTGGAATTGGAGCCTGTTGAGAAATTGATTCGGTACGTATAAATATAGAAAATTGCATTACACGTTGAACAAAATGGGTAATACTGTTTATTTCAAAAACAATATTACCCAATCAATATTATCAATTAATAACTATCAGTTGATAATCGGAAACTTACGCCTATTCCTGCAAAATAATACCAGTCCTTTAACTTAGGATTACCTCTGATACGGTTAGGGCCAGGGTATGATTTAGAATGCCCCGATAGTTCATCAGTCCTGTAAGAAATACTCACTGCCAAAGGGCCATTGCTTGCCAATAAAGCCGCTGGATTTGCGTAAACAGTGCTTACATCGTCCAGGTAGTCTGTAAAGGTTTTACGAAAACCCATTTCCAAACGGATTTTAACATTGTCTGAAACAGCGTACTTTATGCCGCCACCAAAGGGTAAGGCTAATTGAGTAAGTTTATATTTATTAGTGCCATTAAATCCCTGCCCCTCAGTTCCCAATGGCCGTAAAAACACCAGCCCAAGTCCGGCTGAATCTTGCGTAGAGGGATTGAAATTAAAAACAGATAACCCGGCAAATACAAATGGAACAAAGGTTCGCTCGTAAGAATTTAAAATGTCATACTCTGCTCCAAGATGGAAATCAATAATCGGCGAAGAAAAGCTAAGATTACGGCTTGTATTCCTTGAATAACGCTTATCATCGCCCTGTACTTTACCAAATGACACATTAGCCCGGAGATAAAGCTTTTCGTTTATTTCATATAAACCACCAAATCCTATCGCAGCATTTGCTTGTTTAAAAGTAAAATACTTAGGCTGCAAATCGCCCTGGTAATTACTAATACCAGCAAAAACTGTCAGATGAAAATCCTGAGCCACCAAGATCGTAAAACTAAATATCAATAAAAATAAACTGAATATTTTTTTCTTCATAAAATGGGATGTTTCGGTTTATAAAAAGTGTTTGTATAAACCGATGATATAAAAACACTGCAATAGATGTAAAAGTAAATAGTTTTATCAGTAGATAAACAAATAGTTTAGTTTTTTTTAATAACCAAAATCAATCTTCACTAGATTATGCAACTTTATCTATTGCAAGGTTCAGGAAAAAAACATTTCGATTTGTAACCTGGGGGCTATCGGATCATACTTTATATGACAACAGTAATTTTTAAAATAACAAAAAAATCTAAACAAATCATCATCTCTGAAAAAAAGAGTTTTTTAATCGGCAACAAAAAATTTAATATAAATAGTAGCCAATCACAAATAAACTGATCTTAGATTGTTAAATTAAACAACCCCAAAAAATAAAATTTATTGTGTACGTAGTCAAAATAGCTTGCAAAAACATATAATTTTCAAAATCCAGAACGCATTCATCATTAAAATCCAGTATTCAAAATCCCATAGCATTTGAATTTGCACTTCCTCCGCTGGTAGATGTTCTTTTTATGCTAGCCCCAAGTAGCCCACCTGTTCCAATTCTTATACCTGTTATTCCTTTCTTTCCCTCCTGGAAGGCAACTACAAAATCTACTCTGAATATTTTCACGATATTTTCAAGACCAACAAACACTTCCGTGTAATTATCGTTTTCATTTATAAAAAATGCATTGCCTCCGGCCACCAGATTCCAATTCAACCGATTGAAACCAGGGATTTTATTGGTAATAAATCCGTTTAAATGATGTTCAATATGTGCAATGCTGTAAAAAGATGCCGTTGTACTATTTGCATAATAGGGTGCCAGTTGAAAACTATTCAAGTATTCGCTTGCTGCGATGGATCTGTTACCATTGAAGTGCTGGAAATCCTGAATGAAAACAGCTTTTTTATTCAAAAAACCACCTATCCCTACTTTATAATTTAATTTACCAGCTAACTTAAAATTCTTGTCATTTTGAATGGAAAATTTCCATTTATCAAAATCAATATCGCTACCCGCAATTCCTTTGAATCCCTTGGTGTAATTAAAACTGAAGGTGGGCAACTTCGAACCAATCGAAATTTTCCTGTTGGGAAACTGGATAAATTTCTGACCAGGCTTTATACTAAAGTCAACACTTAAAATCACCGCTTTGTGGCGGATGAAATCTGATTCATTTATTTTCTCATACGGATAATTTGGCGTGATATTGATGCTGTCTTTTTTAGAAAATGTAAAGCTGGTAGTGTTTTTAAGTGGAATTCTGTCCTCGTACAGACCATTGATATTTATGTATAACCCACTCTCAAAGCGTTTACTATAACCTAGCTTTGAAAAAATATTTTCATAAGTCTTGATTAGATTGTCGCCATAAAACAACGTACTAATGGTATTGACCAAGGGGGTGACAGGACTTTCTTTATTAAACTGCGTAACCCGTTTACCAACAGCAAAATTCCAGGCGTGACGTCGCAGCCGGCTATCAGTATCAAGGTCTCTTGTTCGAACAATTACGTCAACCGAGGCATTCAAATGCTTGTTTGAAAAACCATATCGTATGGCTGGGTTAATAGAAAGATCATGTTTTGTTTTATAAAAAGTCTTTCTAAAATATCCTGAACCGTTCAGAACCACACCTTCGGCGGTATTGTATTCCAACTGCTTGATCAGGGAGGTAACGCCCCATCGATACGTATTGATACTACTATAATGAGTACGGTTGATGCCATCCCAAAATACAGCCAATGGTTTTAATTTACCTTGTCTTTTCTTCAAGGAATCAATCGATCGTTTGCTGAGGGACGAATCTTTCCTAATTTCAAAAAGGCTATCCTTCACCAAATAATCCTTTACTTCTTCTTTTTCAAGTGGCATTGGACGGATGGTATCCCAATAAGCCTTTGATTTTTTATTTACTGCGGTATCATATTTAATGACCACATTATTAAAAAAATTTTTGTCAAATACCGGCCTCAGATTGTAATTGCTGTAAACACTTACAAAATTTGCCACTGCTTCGATACCCAACTGGGCAAATGTAAAGTGTACCAACTGGTTTTTCACCCTCCATACATCGCTGCTAACCGGAACATAAAACTGGGTAATTTGAAGTGTATCAATAATTTCCAACTGTGCCTTTTTAGTTAAAAATAAATCAACACTATGTATTCGCCATTCCCCTTCAATAATATTAATGACACCTGAAAACAACGGCTCAAAATTTCTGCGGGGTGTAACCTTAATGCTGTTGATCTCTTTACCATTTTCCAAAAAACTCCCTAAAAACCTAAACTTGTAAAAATAAATAGCATTGTCTGAAATAGGTGAAACAAAACCCCTCGGATTTAGCCGATCGGTAAAAACCGTCACATTATTTTGATAAAACGAAATGAATGTTGGAAAAGTAAATCCAAATCCATCGCTCCCGCTCACCCGGCTGCTTTGTACTTCCAGTTTAAACTTATCCGGAAGTTCGCTTGATATTTTTGAAATTGATTCTGACAAATAAATGATGCCTTGCCCCATTGTGTCCAACCCCATATCCTGCCGGTCTTCATCCGGTACTTTTCGGCCAAATATTTTTTTAGGAAGGCGGCGAAGCTTCATCATGTCTTTTGTATAAAGGTCGCAGGTAAATGCACTTACCTGTTTATTGTACGTTTCCCGCTTTTTGATAGCAGCACGTATGATGGCATAAGCAGGATTTTCATCGGTATTTTTTATTACAATTTCCTTCAGGGCAAGTTTCAATTCAGACAAAACAAACGACAACTCTTCATCCTGCTGTACAATGGTAATATTCTTTTCTTTAGTGGCATAGCCAATATGCTGGCAAACCACAGTATAACTACCTTGCGAAAGCGCAATTGTAAACCGGGCCCGGTTGTTTGCACTTGCACCGATGGTGGTGCCTTTTATCGTAATGGATGAATAGGGCAACAACTCCCCTTTGTCATTTAAAACGGTACCACTTATTTTTTGTGCAGAAAGCTGAAACGAACAAAACAGGAATGGCAGGAAAAAAAATATTCGCATAACGGAGTTTAATTAACAGCGAAATTAAGGGCGATTGCGATTCAATTAAATATTATGTATAGAAAACAAGCTTTAAACTAACCTATTTCATTGACGAAGGAAATATTCTTTCACTTTTTGAACAAAACAATTTCTCGCAAATTGAGACATCAGAAAATTAAAAGTAAAGGTTGTTAGGCAATTTGATTGAAAATAAAAGCGGCGTAATGGACAAAATAGTGCCTAATTTTTAGATGTTTTCTTCAAGTGGACAAAATAGTGCCTATTTATTTTTTAGAATTGAGTTTTGTATTAAAGACGATATTGAACTTTATATTATCAAGCCAAACGGAAGTGGGCTC